>JBDSAB010000113.1:0-4687 GCA_039922395.1 Caldimonas sp. | reverse complement strand
CCGCTGCCGACCAGGTCGTAGAGCACGACCCGGTACCGATCCTCGTAGTTCGGCGCCATCAGCCGCCACATGTGCTGGTCGCAGCCGAACCCATGCGCGAACACCATCGTCGCCGGGCCATCGCCGCTGACGTGCACGTTGTTGCGCTTCAGGACATCCACACTGAACCTTCCAGCCGCCGTCGGCAGCACCGGACGTCATTTTAGGCGGCGGGGCAGCAGGAACCGGCGCCTGGGCACCGCCACCCGCGCGCACCGCCCGGTTGCACCGATGTCGGCCTGCTCCCTACACTTGCCGCATGCTGCTCGACGCGCGCGCCCCCTCCGAGTCCGAGAGCAGGCCGACGGTCGCGGTTCGGCATCTGCAGCAGGTCCTGCTGTGGCCGCTCCGGCTGATCCCGGCGGGCGTGTCCGACGACGACGTGCGACGCCGCGCGCCCTGGCAGCTTCTTCGCGACATGGGCGACGCGTCGCCCTGGCGCGAGCACGTCGACGAGTACAACGGCGGTGCCGGCGGCTTCCAGGAGCGCCACTACAACGAGTTCGTCAGCTTCCTGCCGTACGTGCAGCGCTTCCTGTACGGCGAGGGACGCACCGAGCGCGGCAGCGGCGACCCGACCACCGGCTCGCCGATGCGCGTGTTCCGGCGCCGCGACATCGCCGCGGTGCGCGTCGTGCCTCGGCCGGGCGACGCGCCGGTCACCTTGCAGGTCGTCCACATCGACCTGTATTTTTTCTACGGCGTCGACATCGTCCTGCTGAATGTCGAAGTCGCCGCCGGCGACCTCCCCCTGCCGCTCGCGCAGGAGCTGATGTACCGCTTCGGACGGGCCTATCCAGCCGGCTGGGATGGTGACGGGCAGGCGGTCCACTGCCTGGCCGGCGTCGAATGGCTCGACGCGAAGGGGGCCGTGCTGGCGCGCAGCAACGCGCAGGAGCGCGACGCGTTCCTGTCGCACCTGGCAGAGCATCGCGCGCCGCGCATTTCAGAGCACTGGGACTACGTGCTCGCCCCGCTCGTCAATCACCACTCGGGCAAGGAAGGGCTGCTGCGCTTCCGCCAGATCGAGTACTACCGCATGCCGATGATGGCGTACCTCGCGGTCGACGAGCCTCGCCTGCTGACGCGCGCCGATTTCATCCGCCTCGGGCTGGTCACCGGCGGCAGCGAAGCGGTGCCGGGCAACGAAGTGCCGCTGCCGTTCTCGGAGACGCACGTCGCCGACTTCGAGCAGCAGTTCTGCTACGACCGCTTCTGGGCCCAGTCGGGCGCGGCGCCGAACACGCGCTACCTGTGCTCGGGGCTCGCGCTGATCGCGGTCGGCGATGCGCGCAGCCAGTTCTACCGCTGCGGCGACCGCGGCGTGCTGGCGCAGTTCCGGCACCAGCACTTCCTGCTCTTCCTGATCGCGCACTTCCAGAAGGCGACCCTGCTGATGGTGTCGGACCAGCTGGCCGAGGCGCTCAACGCGCTCGACATCACCAAGCCCGACAGCATCAAGCGCTTCAAGCGGCAGATCCGCCTGGCCTACGTCAGCTTCCTCGGCTTCACACACCGCTACTGGTTTCACGAGGTGAGCGAGCAGGCGCAGGTGAAGGCGCTGTTCAACCTGTGCACCCGGCACCTGCAGATCGATGCCTTGTACGCGGAGGTCAAGGAGCGCATCCGGGACATGAACTCCTACCTCGACGCCGATGCGCTGCGGCGGCAGGCCAACACGGTCGTGCGCCTGACCGTCGTGACCGTCTTCGGGCTGATCGGCACGATCACGACCGGCTTTCTCGGCATGAACCTGATCGCGGCAGCTGACGCGCCGCTGACGACGAGAACACTGTTCTTCCTCGTCGTGCTCGGCCTGACCATCGCGCTGACGGTCTACACGATGGTCAAGTCGAAGCGGCTGTCCGACTTCCTCGACGTGGTGTCGGACGAGCGCGTCTCGGCCTGGACCAAGCTGAAGTCGTTTCTCGCCGTCTGGCGCTCCGGCCCGTAGCGCCGGCCGCGGCCGCCGCCAGACTTCAGCCGGCGCCCATCTTGCCCTGCAGCACCGCGATCAGGTGCCCCTTGGCCTCAGCGAGCTGCGCCTTGTCGGCGTCGTGCACCTTGCGGAAGAACGCGGCGCATTCCGGCGACTTGGCTTGCTCCGCATCCTGGATGTATTGGTCATACGCCATCAGGGCCTGTGCCTTGTTCTGGATCAGCGTGATCCAGTCGTAGGCCAGATCGCTGAGGGGATGCTTGTCGGTGGGCTGCTCTTTCATCGGTTGCTCCTGTCGGGTGACGATCCAGGTGCTGATGAGCAACCGGCGGGCCCGGGGTCGGCAAGGCCGTCTCCGCTCCCAGGAATCAATCAATCGCCGGTCCGCTCGCCGTCCAGTTCTGCGCATTCGATCGACACCCATCGAACGGCTCGATGAACACGATCTGCAACGCAGGAGACGCCGCCGGCCAGCGCACTCAAGCATCTGCGTTGAAGACGGAGGCGAGTCGGCTGGCAGCTCGCTATTCGCTCGCGAACGCGCCGAGCCCGCGCGAAATCGCCTCGGCGATGCGCTGGTGCGCAAGCCGCGCCTGCGGGACCGACAGGGTCACGTCGCGCTGGTGCAGGTACGGCTGGGTCAAGGTCGCGACCGCGTGACCGGCGCGGTCGAGGATCGGAAAGCAGAGGTCGGTGATGCCCGGCAGGGTGTCGCTGACGTGCTCCTCATAGCCCTGGCTGCGGATCAGCGCGATGCGCGCCGTCAGGCGCGACCGCGCCGGCGGCTTCGGATCGTTGTGCAGCATCTGCTCGATCATCTCGGCGCGCCGCTCGTCGCTCTGGAACGCGGCGTGGACGCGCGACGAGACGCGGTCGGCCCGAAAGTCGAAGTGGGCGCCGAGGCGCACCGAGAAGCCCATCGCCTCCGGGCTGTCGACCTGTGCGAGCACCAGGATGCGCTGCTCGTGCAGCACCACCAGGTGGTTCGACTGCCGGGTGACCTGCGCCAGCTCGTGCATCAGCGGCAAGGCAACCGCGAGCAGGCGCTTGACCGGCGGCTGCCGATGGGCGAGCTCGAACAGCTTCAACGTCAGGCTGTACGTGCCGTCCGAAGGGCTGCGCCCGACATAGCCGCGCCGCGCGAGCACCTCGACCATCCGGAACAGCTCGCTCGCCGACCGGCCGAGCCGGGTCGCGATGTGGTTCTGCGTCAGGCCGGTCGCGCTGTCGGCGAGAAGCTCGAGGATGTCCAGGCCCTTCTCGAGCGCCGGCGCGCTGTACTGACTCGCTTGCTTGCTGGTCTTGCGCAACGGCACCACCCCCTCGACAACGCGCATTGACGCTGCCCGGGGAATGAGTTTACGCTTGAACATCACGTTCATCCATGAATCTGCAGGCCTGACGATGCCGAACCGGCTCCTCGACGAGAACGCCGTCGCCACCTACCGTCGCGACGGCATCGTGTTTCCGATCCGCGTCGTCGACGAGGCCGAGGCCGGCCGCATGCTCGGCCGCCTGCAGGGCATCGAGGCAGCGCACGGCGGGCGCCTGCCGGCGCGCATCAACCAGAAGCCGCACCTGCTTTTTCCGTGGCTGAACGAGCTCATCCGCCATCCGCGCATCGTCGACGCCGTCGAGGACGTGCTCGGCCCCGACCTGCTGTGCTGGGGCTCGCAGTTCTTCGCGAAGAACGGCGGCGACCCGAGCTACGTGTCGTGGCACCAGGACGCGACCTACTGGGGTCTGTCGTCGCCGGATGTCGTCACCGCGTGGGTCGCGTTCACGCCGAGCACGGTCGAGAGCGGCTGCATGCGCGTCGTGCCCGGCACCCAGCACCGGCAGGTGGCGCACAAGGACACTTTCGCCGAGACCAATCTGCTGTCGCGCGGCCAGGAGATCGCGGTCGACGTCGACGAGAACGAGGCCGTCGACGTGGTTCTCGCACCGGGCGAGATGTCGCTGCACCATGTGCTGATCTGCCACGGCTCGGAGCCGAACCGCGCCGACCACCGGCGCGTCGGCTTCGCGATCCGCTACATCGCGGCGAGCGTCAACCAGACCTCCGGCGTGCGCGAGAGCGCGACCCTGGTGCGCGGCCGCGACACGCAGAACCACTTCGACCACGAGCGGCCGCCCGAGGCCGACCTGCATCCCGACGCGGTGGCACGTCACGCCGCGATCATCGAGACCCAGCTGAAAGTCCTCTATGCGGGTGCCGCCCAGCCGGGCAAGCTCGCCGACGTGTTCCAGAAACCGACCTGAGCATCGCGGCCGACGTCGCCGCCGCCGACATCCAACCTTTGAGGAGACACCCATGAAAATGCCCTTGCTTGTCCTGTCGCTGGTCGCCGCGCTGGCGGCTCCCGCCGCGGCCCAGGACGTGATCAAGATCCGGCTCGCGCACTCGCTGTCGACCACCGAGCCGGCGCACCTCGCGGCCGAATACTTCGCCAAAAACGTGGCCCAGCGCACCAACAACAAGGTGCAGGTCCAGGTCTTCCCGAGCGAACAGCTCGGCTCGGGCAAGGAGGTCAACGAGATGATCCGCCAGGGCGCGAACGTGATGAACATCACCGACCCCGGCTACCTCTCCGACTTCGTGCCCGACATCGGCGTGCTGAACGGCCCGTACCTGATCAAGGACCCCAACGACTACGCCAAGCTGCTCGCCTCCGACTGGTACAAGGGCGTCGAGAAGAAGCTCGAGGC
>JBDSAB010000112.1:0-8703 GCA_039922395.1 Caldimonas sp. | reverse complement strand
AGGCGCTGACCGCCGACGGCGAACCGATCACCTGGAATGCCGCGGTCGGCCGCATCCTGGCCGCCGAGTTCGTCAACGATGGCAAGAGCTACTCCGCGATCTGGTTCAAGGACGCGAACGGCAAAGGTGCCTATTTCGGGCTCGACGGCCAGAGCAAGCGCCGGCCCTTTCTGGCCAGCCCGATGGAGTTCTCGCGAGTCACCTCCGGCTTCGCGATGCGCGTGCATCCGATCATCAACACTTGGAAGCAGCACAAGGGCGTCGACTACAGCGCGCCGAGCGGCACGCCGGTGCGCGCGATCGGCGACGGGGTCGTCGATTTCGCTGGCTGGCAGAGCGGCTACGGCAACGTCGTCGAGATCCGCCACAGCAACGACCGCTCGACGGTCTATGCGCACCTGAGCCACATCGACGTCTCCAAGGGACAGCGTGTCGAGCAAGGCACCCACATCGGCGCGGTCGGCGCGACGGGCTGGGCCACCGGTCCGCATCTGCACTTCGAGGTCAAGGTCGCCGGGGTTCAACAGGATCCGGAGTTGCTGGCCAAAGCCTCGGACGCGCTGACGATGACGGCTGCCGGCCGGCTCCAGTTCGCCCAGCTGTCACGCGGTTTCAAGAACCAGTTGGAAGTGGCCGAATCGGTGGGCCGGTCGCTGGCGTACGGCGAGTAGTACGCTGCGTTCGATCAAGTGAAGGCCCGCACAAGCGGGCCTTTTTCATGGCCATGCCGGCTGAGGCGACCGCAGAATCGAACCCATGACGAACTACATCGGCTTGATGTCCGGCACCTCACTCGATGGGGTCGATGGCACGCTGGTCGCCTTCGGTGAATCGGATGCAGATCTGCAGGTGCGCGCCCATGCGCATCGCCCTTTCGACGGTGCGTTGCGTTCAGAGCTCCTCGCACTCAACACGCCCGGGCCGGCCGAGCTGCACCGTGCAGCGCTGGCCGCCAACGCGCTCGTCGGGGTGTATGCCGAAGTGGTCAAGGCGTTGCTCGAGGAGAGTGGCACCTCGCGCCAACAGGTTCGCGCGATCGGTGCGCATGGCCAGACCGTGCGCCATCGCCCGGGCGAGTTCGACGGCATCGGCTACACGGTTCAACTCAACGCGCCGGCACTGCTGGCGGAGCACGCCGGCATCGATGTCGTGGCCGACTTTCGCAGCCGCGACGTCGCGGCCGGGGGGACTGGTGCGCCCCTGGTCCCTGCCTTTCACCGTGCGCTCTTCGGCCGCCCCGATGCGACCGTCGCGGTCCTCAATCTGGGCGGTATCGCCAACCTGACGGTGCTGCATCGCGATGGCCGCACGATCGGTTTCGACTGCGGGCCGGCGAACGTGCTGATGGACCTGTGGATGCACCGGCACTCCGGTGTGCCGTTCGACGCCGACGGCGCCTGGGCGGCTTCCGGGACCGTCGTGCCGTCTCTGCTCGCCTTGATGCAGGCCGACCCCTACTTCACGCGCTCGCCACCGAAGAGCACGGGGCGCGATCTGTTCGACGCGGCCTGGCTTGAACGTCACCTTCGTGCCGCCCCCTCGAGCCTCCGTGCGCAGGATGTCCAAGCCACGCTCGCGGAGCTCACCGCGCAGGCCTGCGGTCAAGACATGACCCGCCACGCGTCGGATGCACGCGATCTGCTGGTGTGCGGGGGCGGCGCGCTGAACAGCAATTTGATGACCCGACTCGCGAGGCATCTGCCTCACGTCTTGGTTCGATCGACAGACCGTGCCGGCTTGCCAGCGAACCAGGTCGAGGCCTGCGCATTCGCGTGGCTCGCCCGCGCATCGATCGAACGAAAGGCCGGCAACGTGCCCGAAGTGACCGGTGCGAACGGGTTGCGGGTTCTGGGTGCACTGTACCCGGCGGACATTCGCGGCTGAAGGTCAAAAAGCGAAAAGCCGCCTCTCGGCGGCTTTTCAACAGGTGAATCTAGAACCTCAGGCGGAGAAGCTCGAACCGCAGCCGCAGGTCGTCGTCGCGTTCGGATTCTTGATCACGAACTGCGCGCCTTGCAGATCGTCCTTGTAGTCGATCTCGGCACCCGCAAGGTACTGCAGGCTCATCGCGTCGATCAACAGCGTGACGCCGTTCTTCGTCATCTGCGTGTCGTCGTCATTGACGAGTTCGTCGAACGTGAAACCGTACTGGAAACCCGAACAACCGCCCCCCTGCACGAAGACGCGCAGCCTGAGGTCCGGGTTGCCTTCCTCGTCGACGAGTTCCTTCACCTTGGACGCGGCGCTGTCGGTAAAGATCAGCGGCACCGGCGGCGCGTCGGCTTCCGGTTGATTCTGGAATTGTTCAGCAACTGCATTCATGAGACGACTCCTGCGGCAACGTGGCCGACACGACAATTATCCGTGATTCGACTGAACAAGGCACCGCCCGTCGGTCACACCCACTTCTCTCTATCAAGTGAATGTCAACGACGCCAAATTCAAGGGCACCAAAAGCAGATGCCGGCATGGCCGGCATCTGACGAGAAAGTGGATAGCGAACGGATCAGCGCTTGCTGAACTGCTTACGTCGACGAGCGCCATGCAAGCCGACTTTCTTCCGTTCGACCTCACGCGCATCGCGGGTCACGAAGCCGGCACGGCTGAGTTCGGGCTTCAGCGCGGCGTCATAGTCGATCAGCGCCCGCGTGATGCCGTGGCGCACGGCACCGGCCTGGCCGGACTCGCCGCCGCCGTGAACGTTCACCTTGACGTCGAAGGTCGCGTCGTTGGCCGTGAGGACCAGCGGCTGACGGACGACCATGATCGAGGTCTGGCGACCGAAGTACTCCTCGACCACCTTGCCGTTCACGAGAATGCGGCCGGTGCCCTTCTTCATGAATACGCGAGCGACCGACGATTTGCGGCGGCCGGTTCCGTAGTTCCAATTTCCAATCATGTCGGTTCCTCAGACTTCCAGCACTTTGGGCTGCTGGGCTGTGTGCGGATGCGAGGCACCGGCATAGACCTTCAGCTTCTTGACCATCGCATAGCCGAGCGGGCCCTTGGGGAGCATGCCTTTGACGGCCTTCTCGAGCGCGCGGCCCGGATGCTTGGCTTGCATGTCCTTGAACTTCGTGGCCCGAATGCCACCGGGAAAGCCGGAGTGGGTGTAGTAAATCTTGTCGTTGGCCTTGTTGCCGGTGACCCGGATCTTCTCGGCGTTGACGACGACGATGAAATCACCGGTATCGACGTGAGGCGTGTAGATGGCCTTGTGCTTGCCGCGCAGACGGAGGGCGACTTCACTGGCCACCCTGCCGAGAACCTTATCGGTTGCGTCAATCACAAACCACTCATGCGTCACCTCAGCCGGTTTGGCGCTGAAGGTTTTCATGGAAGCTTGATTCTCTGTTCGCCCCCTGTTGCTCCAGTTCGGTCCGCTTCTGTTTCGGCGGCTCTCTCTGGGGAAGCGCGAAACGCGCATCGGTCTGACTCCTGCGGGGGCACTCTCAGGACAGCCAAAAATTATAGCAGAGCAGGTCGAGGATGGTCCTCGAGGCTAAACGAGCAGGGACAGAGGGGGAGTGGATCTGGAGCGCAGCCTCTAGAACATCGGCGTAGACTCGGGTAAACCCTAAGCAAACCCATTCATGACCACCGATCCCCACATTGACTTGCCGAGAGGCCCCTTGCCGCCCAATGCGACAAGTACGCCTCCGCGGGCCGAAACCGCTTCCTCATCCAACCGGACGTGGATTCCCATTCGTTCGCTCGCTCCACGCCATCGCGAACGTATCGCAACGCACCTTCTCGCTCTGGACGCGCACGCCCGCTACCTGCGATTCGGCTACCCCGCGACCGACACCCAGATTGCCAAATACGTCGATACCCTCGACTTCGAGCGCGACGAGATTTTCGGCATCTTCAACCGCAGGCTCGAACTCTTGGCCATGGCGCAGCTTGCGCATCCCATGCCGTCGGCTTCTTCCGATCAACCGCAAATGTCCGAATTCGGGGTATCGGTCGTGTCGTCGGCACGACGCCGGGGCTTCGGTCGGCGCCTCTTCGAGCACGCCATCCTGCATGCGCGCAACCGCGGCATCGGCGCTCTCTTCATCCACGCGTTGAGCGAAAACACGCCCATGCTGAAGATTGCCAAGAACGCTGGAGCCATCGTTCGGCGCGAAGGCTCGGAGACGGAAGCCTGGCTCGAGCTCCCGGCCGACACCTTTGCATCTCATTTGGACGAAATCGTCGGCACTCATGCCGCCGAACTTGATTACCGGGTCAAGGCACACACACGCAATGTGAGGCGGCTGCTGGGCCTAACGGACTCCATGCACGGGTCACAAGAATAGATACAGAAGCAAGCAAATAAACGCAAACATGCCTGAAATGGCAGCTGAAACCGGCGAGTGACGATTTCTGTCAGAGAGTAGGCAAACACCCCAGTTAGGGGTGTAACCGGTCGTCAGCGTGTCGGGAACGTCCGGTACATTTTCATTCCCCGAGTGACGGGGCGAGGGCTGAATCCTCGCCCTTGACGAATGGAAAGCCTCCCGTGGATTATCGCTTTCGTTGCGATGGCACTGCTTGCCGCGCTCCTGGCGACATGGGCGTTGCCGACACGAAAAGGCAATAAGCTGCCGCCGCTCCCGACTGAGTGGGCACTGACTCCGAGACCCGTATTCTCGACCGATGAGCGGCGCGTCTACCGCTTGCTGCGCGAGGCCCTTCCGCACCACATCGTGTTGTCGAAGCTGCCCCTGGTGCGCTTCTGCCAACCGACCGACCCTAGCCAGGTCCGCTACTGGTACGACCTCTTGGGATCAAATCATGCGACCTTCGCGGTCTGCAGCACGAACGGCCGGGTCCTCGCTGCCATCGATCTCGACACCGATCGCGGCAATTCTCGGCGTGTGCTGCAAATCAAGCAGTCGGTGCTCGGCGCATGTCGGGTGCGTTACCTCCGGTGTCCGGTCGACCATCTTCCGACGGTGGCGGAGTTGCAGCTCCTGGTGCCGAGCAGCAATGCACCGGGGCGGGGTCCGCAACCTGCACCTGCCCCTCCCTATGACCTGACGGCGGCAGGGGAATCGCCGACGAGCACTGTCGCCACGAAGCGGTCGGAGCGGTCCGCCCTGTGGCACGACTCGACCTTGTTCCAGGACTCCTTCTTTGCGCCCGACAACCGCCTCGAAGGATTCGGCAGCAGCGAGTTCTCCCCGCCCAGCGAGGCAACGACGCCTTCGCGCGGGGCAGCGCCTTCGCTCAGCGACATGATCGACGAGGCCTCGTACAGGGCCTCCGAACCCGACCCGGAAGACGTCGGCGGCGTCGTCGTCGACAACCCGGACCTTTCGCCGCCGCGCCGCTGACTTTGCACCGGCGCGTAGGATGCGGCGATGCCCGCCTCCGACGATCCGAGTGCATCCGCTTCGACGCCCTATGCGGGACTGACTCCAAGCCTTGTGCTCGACGCCCTCGACGGCGTTGGTCTGCGCGGCGACGGTCGTCTGATCCAGCTCAATTCGTACGAGAACCGCGTGTTCCAGATCTTTCTGGAAGACGGCCAAGTGGTCGTCGCCAAGTTTTATCGGCCGGGGCGCTGGACCGACGCGCAGATTCTCGAAGAGCACGCCTTCGCGACCGAACTGGCGGCCGCGGAGATCCCGGTCGCTGCCCCGCGGAAGCTCGAAGCGTCGGCGGACTCGCTGCACGGCGACGACGTCGGCTTGCTCGGTCCGACCCTGGCCCGATTCGACACGCCCGCCGGTGTGCATCGCTTCGCGGTCTGCAGCCGGATGGCAGGCCGAGCGCCTGATCTCGAAGACCTGCCGACGCTCGAATGGATCGGCCGCTTCGTCGGACGCCTGCACGCCGTCGGCGCAGCAGGCCGCTTCGCACACCGTGAAACGCTCGACGTCGCAACGTTCGGCGACGCCAACCGGGATCGGTTGCTCGAGGCCGACATCATTCCACCCGACGCGCTGACCGGTTGGCGGGATGTCACCGCGCGAGCGCTCGACCAGGTCCGCGAGGCCTTCGAGCGCCAGAACCGCTTGCGTACGCTGCGAACCCACGGCGACTGCCACATCGGCAACATCCTTTGGACCGCCGCCGGACCGCACTTCGTCGACCTCGACGACACCGTGACCGCGCCGGCCACACAAGACCTGTGGATGCTGCTTTCCGGCGATCGAGGCACGATGACGCGCCAGCTCGCGGCCGTGCTCGACGGCTACGAGACCTTCATGGACTTCGACTGGCGCGAGCTCGCGCTGATCGAACCGCTGCGGACCCTCCGCATCATTCACCACAGCGCATGGATCGCGCGTCGCTGGGAAGACCCGGCGTTTCCGATCGCGTTTCCGTGGTTCGAGAGCCCGGCCTACTGGGCCGAGCAGACGACCCGGTTGCGCGAGCAACTCGTGGCAATGGCGGAACCGCCGCTCGGCGGAGCCCCCTGAACGACCGCTCCGGACCCGAACCGCGCGTCAGCCGACCAGCAGTGAGTTGACCCGCTTCACATAAGCCGCCGGATCCTCGAGCTGGCCGCCTTCCGCGATCAGCGCCTGATCCAGCAGGATGTGCGCGAGGTCGTCGAAACGCTCGCTGCCGTCCGGACCGTCGAGGCGCTTCACCAGCGCGTGCTCGACGTTCACCTCGAGCGTCGGCAGGCCTTTCGGTGCGTCCTGGCCGGCCTGCTTCAGCAGTCGGGCCAGGTGGCCGCTGACATCGCCTTCCTCGACGACAAGGCAGGCCGGCGAGTCGACCAGCCGTGTCGTCACCCGCACGTCCTTGACGCGGTCCTTCAGCGTTTCCTTCAACCGATCGAGTGTCGGCTTGAACGCTGCGGCGGCTTCCTCGATCTGCTTCTTCTCGGCTTCATCCTGCAGCTTGCCGAGATCGACCGCGCCCTTGGCGACGCTCTGCAGCGGCTTGCCGTCGAACTCGTACAGGTGGCTCAGCATCCACTCGTCGACCCGGTCGATCAGCAGTAGCACCTCGATGCCCTTCTTGCGGAAGATCTCGATCTGCGGACTGTTCTTCGCGGTCGCGAGGCTGTCGGCGGTGATGTAGTAGATCGCCTCCTGCCCTTCCTTCATCCGGCTCACATAGTCGGCGAACGACACGCCCTCGTCGGCATGCGTCGACGCGAAACGCAACAGCTTCGCAAGGCGCTCCTGGTTCGCGTGGTCCTCGCCGACGCCCTCCTTCAGCACCGGGCCGAAGTCCTTCCAGAACGCCGCGTACTTCGCCTTCTCGGCAGCGTCGTCGTTGTCGGCCAGCGTCTCTAGCATCGACAGCACGCGCTTGGTCGAGCCCTCGCGGATCGCCTTGACGTCGCGGCTCTCCTGCAGGAGTTCGCGCGACACATTGAGCGGCAGGTCGGCGCTGTCGATCACGCCCTTCACGAAGCGCAGATAGACCGGCATCAGC
The DNA here is from genome assembly GCA_039922395.1 of Caldimonas sp. Taxonomy (GTDB): domain Bacteria; phylum Pseudomonadota; class Gammaproteobacteria; order Burkholderiales; family Burkholderiaceae_C; genus Schlegelella_A. The sequence goes on along the minus strand of JBDSAB010000112.1, from coordinate 1,317 downwards.
GCTTCGGCGTCGTCCATCACGAACACGCGCTTCACGTACAGCTTGACGCCACCGCGCTTGTCGCGATTCCAGAGGTCGAACGGCGCCTTCGCCGGCACGTAGAGCAGTTGCGTGTACTCGCTGCGACCTTCGACGCGGTTGTGCGTGTAGGCCAGCGGCGGCTGCGTGTCGTAGCTGATCTGCTTGTAGAACTCCTCGTACTGCTCGGGCGTGATCTCGCTCTTGCTGCGCGTCCACAGGGCCGCCGCCTTGTTGACCGGCGACCACTCGTCCTTGGTGACCTGCTTCTTCGCCTCGCTGTCCCACTCCTCCTTCTGCATCAGGATCGGCAGCGAGATGTGGTCGGAGTACTTCGACGCGATCGACTTCAGCTTCCAAGCGCTCAGGAACTCTTCCTCGCCCTCGCGCAGATGCAGCGTGACGCTGGTGCCACGCTGCGGGCGGGTGATCGTCTCGACCTCGAAGTCGCCGCTGCCTTCGGAGCTCCAGCGCACGCCTTCCTCCGGCGATAGGCCGGCGCGCCGCGACTCGACCGTCAGCCGGTCGGCGACGATGAAGCCGCTGTAGAAGCCGACCCCGAACTGGCCGATCAGCTGGGCATCCTTCTTCTGGTCGCCCTCGAGCGCCGACATGAACTCGCGCGTCCCGCTCTTCGCGATGGTGCCGAGATTGGCGACCGCCTCGGCCGCCGACAGCCCGATGCCGTTGTCGGAGATGGTGATGGTCTTGGCTTCCGGGTCGAACGCGATGCGCACTTCAAGGTTGGGCTGGTCCTCGTAGAGCGCCGCGTTGTTCAGCGCCTCGAAGCGCAGCTTGTCGCAGGCGTCGGAAGCGTTCGAGATCATCTCGCGCAGGAAGATTTCCTTGTTCGAGTAGAGCGAGTGGGTCACGAGGTGCAGGATCTGCTTGACCTCGGCCTGAAATGAGAGCGTCTGTTTTTCCATGGTCTTGTCGAAAGGTTCACCGGACTAGACCGGCGCACGAAACATGAGGGCGGCAGCGGCCGGTTTCAAGGCCGACTTCTGCGGCGATGCACGTGTGACAGGCTCAGCGTGGAAGCGAGTTCACTTCCTTCTCCCAGCGCTCCAGCAGGCGCTTGCGCTCGGCCGCCTTGCCGTACTTCTCGAAGTCGTATTTGATCAGGCGCACGTTATCGACCGTCGGGATCTTCGGGTCGGGCTTGAAGGTCTTGTTGGCCGGAATCTGCAGCGAGTTCGCCTTTGCGCCGAGCGTCTGGCCGGACGGGCTCATCAGCCAGTCGTAGTAGCGCTTCGCCGTCTCGCGGTTGCGCGAGCCCTTGATCAGCGCGATGCCGCC
>JBDSAB010000111.1:0-8396 GCA_039922395.1 Caldimonas sp. | reverse complement strand
CGCGGCGACAAGGCGATGGCGCCGCGCGCCAACCGGCTCGCCGAAGCGCTCGCCGCACCGCGGCCGCCACAGGCGCCGAACAAGGCGAACGAGACCGCGAAGGAAGAGATCCAGTTCGACACCGCGTTCACGTTCTCGGATCGCGAGCGCCTGCAGCGCGCCGACTTCGAGACGATGACGACCGCCGAGTTCGAGCAGGCGAAGCGCCTTGCCGCCGAGGTGCCGCTGCCGGTCGAGCCGGTGCGGCGGCGCCGCCACCAGGTCGCGCAGAACCACGAGCGCGGCGTCCACCTCGACCTGCGCGCGACGATGCTGCGGATGGCGCGCCAGCCGCAGACCCTGGCGCCGGCCTACACGCGGCCGCGCACCGAGGTGCCGACGCTGGTCGTGCTGCTCGACATCTCCGGCTCGATGGACCGCTATGCGCGGCTGCTGCTGCATTACGTCCACGGCCTGACGCGGCGCTACCTGAAGGTCCACACGCTGACGTTCGGCACGCGGCTCACCAACATCACGCGCAGCCTCCGTCACCGCGACCCCGACGTCGCGCTGCAGCAGGCCGATGCGCTGGTGCAGGACTGGAAGGGCGGCACCCGCATCGCGTCGTGCCTCGACGATTTCAACCGGCACTGGGCGCGCCGCCTGCTCGGCTCGAACGCCGCGCTGCTGCTCGTCACCGACGGCCTCGACCGCGACGAGCACGGCGACCTCGGCCGCGCCGCGGCGCAGTTGCGGCGCCATGCGCACCGCATCGTCTGGCTCAATCCGCTGCTCCGCTTCGACGGCTTCGAGCCGCGCGCCGCTGGCGTGCGCGCGCTGCTGCCGCACGTCGACCGCTTCCTGCCCGTGCACAATCTGGCGAGCCTCGCCGACCTGCGGCGCGCGCTGCGCGAGCCGGCCGCCGACGCCCCCACTCGAATCTTTCCCCACTGACCGGATGCCATGGAACTGCAAGGCGAACGACTCATCCCGGCATCGGTCGACACGACCTGGGCCGCCCTCAACGACCCCGACGAGCTGAAGGCCTGCATCGCCGGCTGCGAGTCGCTCGAGCGGACCGGCGACGACGCGTTCAGCGCGCTGGTCGCCGTCAAGGTCGGTCCGGTCAGCGCACGCTTCAAGGGCAACCTGAAGATGACGAACGTGCAGGCGCCGAACAGCTACACGATCAACTTCGACGGGCAGGGCGGCATCGCCGGCTTCGGCAAGGGTTCGGCCGACGTCGCACTGACGCCGCAAGGTCCGCAGCAGACCAAGCTCGCCTATGCGGCGCGGGCGCAGGTCGGCGGCAAGCTGGCGCAGGTCGGCTCGCGCCTGATCGATGCGGCCGCGGCGAAGATCGCCGAAGATTTTTTCAAGGCGTTCGAGGCGCGTCTGCAGGCGCGCCAGGCGCCCGTCCCGACTTCCACTGCGACCCCGGTCTCAGCCGCCGCGTCAGACCTGGTGTCGGTTCGGCCGACGCGTCCGCCGGAGCCGCCTGGAACGCTGGGCTGGGCTCTCGCGGCCATCGTCGTTCTGGTGACGCTCTACTTCGTGCTGCGCTGACGACGGGCCGCCGAGCGCTTCCCCGCGCTTCGACGTCTCAGCCGGTCGGATTCGCGTCGAGCGTGTAGACGTCGGCGGTGCGCCGCTCGGCGGTGCTGTGGCCCTGCAGCGCGCGGTCCCATTCCTCGCCGAGCGCGCTGCGCTCGGACTGCAGGCCACGCGTCATCAACGCGACTTCCTCGGCACCGGCGTCGACCTCGGCGACCTGCTCGCGGCTTTCGAGAAAGAGGCGCGCAATCGTCGAGCCGGCCGAGTCGATCACGATGACGTAGCGGGTCGGCTTGCGGTGCGCCGTGTGGGCGTGCTCGCCGGGAGATTCGATGCCGAAGCCATGATCCATGCGTGCATCTTGCCATGGCATCGGGCGCCGGCGCAGTGCTCGGCTTTTGCCCTGCGCCTCGCGACGCGGCTCAGGAGAAGTGCAGGTTCGCGATGCGCAGCCAGGGCAGCCGGAACGCGCCGGTGTCGAGGCGCTCGCGGCTGACGGCGACGACGTCGCGCAGCATCTGTGCGACGTTGCCGCTGATCATGACCTCCGACAGCGCGGTGCCGACCTTGCCGTCGGCGATCGCGAAACTGTTCTTGATCACACCGGAGAAGTCGCCGTTCGAGGCCGGGCTGCCCATCGACAGGCGCCCGACCAGCGCACCGCGCGCGACGCCGCCGAGCAGCTCGGCGCGCGACGCGGTGCCCGCCGCGACGTCCCAGCCGGACGACGCGGTCGGCACGTGCGGAAGACCCGTCTTGCGGCTGCCGTAGAGGCTGGGCGCAAGTGCCATCAGACGGCCTTCGCGCACGATCTCGACCGGCGGCGCCGCAAACGCGTCGTTCGAGAGCGCGGCGACGCCAGGTGCGTCGAAGCGGCTCTGCAGGCTGAGCAGCGGCGACGCGACGAGCGTGCCGACGCGGTCGCGGTAGAGCGAGCTGCCGGCGATCAGCTGGACGTCACCGATCTGCGAGAGCAGCCAGCCGACCAGGTTGGTCACCGCGTTCGGCATCAGCACGACGTCGCCGACGAAATTGGTCTGGATCGGTTCGGTTCTGATCTGCCGCTCGGTGTCGCGCAGCATCTCGTCGATTGCGAAATATTCGACCGCGGGCCGTTCGCGCAGGTCGTTCGCCGCGCCGCCGGTGTAGTTGAACGAGCTCGACTGCGCGCCGTCGCGCGCGGTGCCGAACGCGCTCAGCGAATACCAACCGAGACAGCACGAGAGGTCGCTGTCCCCGGTCGTCAAGGTGCGGGCGTCGGTGCGCGTGTGCAGCGCCGCGCCCTCGTCGATCATCATGCGCGGCGTCTCGCGCGCGCGAAAGGCGAGCAGCTCGGCCGCCTTGTCGGCGAGCAGCCCGAGGTCGCCCTGCTGCGGTCCTTGGACGATGCGTGCGCGCTGTCCGCTCGACACCGCGTTGGCCGCGTCCTGCGGCGCCGACGACGCGTCGGTGTACAGGCCGGCGATGCGCTGGCGCACGGTCTCGGCATCGAAGTCGGACAGCTCGGTGCTCGCCTTGCGGCCGTCGACGAGGCCGAGCAATGCGAGCCGGCGGACCTCGGTGCTGCGCAACAGGCTCGGCTCGTTGTTGGCGATGTTGACTTCGTCCTGCGTCGTCAGGCTCGCGGTCACCTGCGCGTGGTCGAAGCCCTGGGCGCGCATCAGCGCGAGGGCCTGTTCGGCGGTGTCATGGAGAAGGGTGGCGCTCATCTTCATTGCCCCCCGAGGTGGGCGCGCGCGCGGATCGCCGGCCCGCCCATCGAGACCACCATCGGCTGCTTCTTGCCGCAGTAGCCCGCGCAGTTCCACTGCATGTCGTCGGACACCGCGTCGACGCTCGACAGCACCTTGATCGCCGAGCCCGACACGGTGGTGTCGCGGATCGCGCGGCCGACCTTGCCGTTGCGAATCTCGTACGCGAGGTTGATGCCGAACATGAACTCGGTCGTCGAATCGGCCTGGCCGTTCGAGGTCTTCAGCAGCAGGTAGCCGTCGTCGACGCCGGCAATCATGTCGTCGAGCTTCGAGGTGCCGGGCAGGATCGCGGTATTGCGCATCCGCACCAGCGGCTCGTCGTTCGGGTTGTAGGCGCGTGCGCTGCCGGTCGGCGTGATGCCGAGGCGGGCGGCGGTCTCGCGGCTGCTCATGAAGTCGGTCAGCCGGCCGCGCTCGATCAGCACCGCGTCGCGCGCCGGCGTGCCTTCGTCGTCGGCATAGACCGGCACCATCAGCTCTTCGCCGTCGCGGCTGTGCGCGTAGTCGACCATCGTGATCAGCTCGCTCGCGACCGGCTGGCCGACGAGGTCGCGGGTCATCGCACCGCCCAGCACGAGGTCGGCCTCGCACGGGTGGCCCATCGCCTCGTGGGCCAGGATGCCGGCCAGGTCGGGGCCCATCACGACGGTGTGCAGGCCGCCGCGTGCGGATACCGCATGGCGCTTGTCCTGCAGCTGGTCGTGCAGGCGATCGAGCACCGGCGCGAGCGCTTCGATCGACAGGTCGAGGTCGGCCAAGCTGCCCTTGCCGGAGATCCGGTCGAGCAGCTCGACCGGTGCGCCGTCGGCGCCTTCGGACGTCAATGTCATGTAGCAGACCGCGCGCTGGATGCTGTTCAGCACCTCGCTGCCCTGGCTGGTCGAGAGCCATTTGCTGTGGTGCTCGTCCTGCAGCATGAAAAGGGTCGACTTGAGCGCCGGATAGCGCTTCGCGCACCACGCATGCAGCTCGGCGAGGCGCTCGACGCATTCCTTCTGGCTCAGCGCAGGGCGACCCGCGAACGCGTGTTCGCCGCGGTAGCTGCCGCCGGGCAGGTCGAAGGTGGTCCGGGTCCCGAAGCGCGCCATCGTGCGCGCGTTGTCGCGCGCCTTGCGACCGACCTGCTCGAGGTTCGTGCCCTGGCCGGAGTCGGGCGCCGAGGCGAAGCCCCAATAGCCGCCGTCGTAGACCCGGCTGCTGATGCCGCCTTCGGCGGTCCGCGAATTCATCGCGAGGCTGCCGTCGATCATCACGAGACGCGACTTGCGCAGCTCGTGGCGCCGCGTCTCGACATAGGTCGACGCGGCCGGTGTCGGTTGCACTGCTTGGTTCATCGAGGGAGTCCTTGCCCGGAGGTGCGTCGGGCCATCATAGGGACTCGCACGACCCCGGCACGGCTCCCGGGCGCCGGAATGGCGGTCGATCAACGAACGGTCCGTGTCAGAGGACCGGTGCCGCTCAGGTGTTGCTCGTGGCCCGCACTTCTTCGATCGTCGTCAGGCCGGACAGCACCTTGTCGATGCCGTCCTGGCGCAGGGTCCGCATGCCTTCCTTCATCGCGGTGCGCTGCAGCGCTTCGGCGCGCGAACCGTTCTGGATCATGCGGCGCAGCTCGCGCGAGATCACCATCATCTCGTGGATGCCGGCCCGGCCCTTGAAGCCGGTGTGGTCGCATTTCTCGCAGCCGTGGCTGCTGTGCATGACGAGACGCCCGTCGACCGCGTTGCGCTGGGTCCAGCCGGCGAGCACGTCGGCGCGTGCGACCGGCGGGTCCTCGCCGAACGCATTCATGTAGTCGCTCAGCAGCTCCTCGGTCTCGTCGAGGGTGGCCGGCCGGCTGGTCTGGCAGCCCGAGCAGGCGCGACGCACGAGCCGCTGCGCCAGCACCGCGAGCAGCGAGTCGCCGAAGTTGAACGGGTCCATGCCCATGTCGAGCAGCCGCGTCACCGTCTCGGGCGCGCTGTTGGTGTGCAGGGTCGACAGCACCAGGTGGCCGGTCAGCGACGCCTCGATCGCCATGTGCGCGGTCTCCTCGTCGCGGATCTCGCCGAGCATGATGACGTCGGGGTCGGCGCGCATGAACGCGCGCAGCGCCTTCGGGAAGGTCCAGTCGATCTTCGGATTGACCTGCACCTGGCGCAGCCCGGGCTGCGTGATTTCGATCGGGTCCTCCGCGGTCCAGATCTTGCGCTCGGGCACGTTGATCAGCGAGAGCGCGGAGTGCAGGGTCGTGGTCTTGCCGGAGCCGGTCGGGCCGACGCACAGCACGAGGCCGTACGGGCGCTCGACGACTTCCATCAGGGCCTTCAGGCTCGCGTCCGCCAGACCGAGCATGTCGACCGGGATCGGCCGCGCCGACGCGAGCAGGCGCAGCACCACGTCCTCGAGGCCGCTGTTGGTCGGGATCGTCGCGACCCGCAGCTCGAGACGGTGCTGCGGCGAGAACTTCGCGAAGTTGATCTTGCCGTCCTGGGGCTTGCGGCGCTCGGAGATGTCGAGGTCGCACATGATCTTGACGCGCGCGATGATCGCGGCGCGGTAGTTCGACGGCAGCTCGAGGTAGGTGCGCAGCAGGCCGTCCTTGCGGAAGCGGACGCGGATCTTCTCGCGCCCCGGATAGCTCTCGATGTGGATGTCGGAGACGCCGTCGCGATGCGCCTCGATGATCATGTTGTTGAGCAGGCGGACCAGCGAGTTGTCCGATTGTTCGATCGGGCGCTCGTCGTCGGTGGCGCGTTCGCCTTCCTTCTCGAGCGTCTCGACCAGCATGTCGGTCGTCGTCGCGATGATCGGCTCGTAGCGGACCCGCGACGAGAGGTCGCCGGTCTGATGGTGCCGCACGCCCGAGCCGATCTTCTCGTAGGCCGCATGGAGCACGGTCTCGAACGACGAGCAGCGCGCCAGCACCGGCAGCACCTTCATCTCGGCGCTGAACTCGACCTCGTCGATCGCGGCACGCTTCGACGGATCTTCCAGCGCAACGACGAGGCGACCTTCGCGCAGCAGCAGCGGCATCGCGCGCAGGCGCGAGGCGACCGAATAGCTCAGCTTGGCGAGCGCTTCGGGCTCGGCCGGAAAGACCGCGAGGTCGACCAGCGGGTAGCCCATCTTGCGGGCCAGCGCCAGCTGCAATTCCTCGCGCGTGACGACACCCATCTGCACCAGCACCTCGCCGAGCGGGATGCTGCGATCGAGCTTCTGCTGGACCAGCGCCTTCTCGAGCTGGGGCTGCTTGACCATGCCGAGCGACATCAGCGCTTCGCCGATCCGCACCAGCGGCATCTTGTGCTGGCGATCAATCGCCTCGAGGAGCTGCTCGGCGGTCAGGATCTGCTGGGTCACCAGCACTTCGCCGAGCTTTCGGTTGCGCAGCTTGTCCTGCACGACGACCGCTTCGTCGATGTCCATCTGCGAGGCGCGGTGCTCCTCGATCAGGACCTGGCCGATCTTCTCGCCGATCTCGAAATGGGTGTACGCCGAGCGCGGGATGAACATCCGCTTGACGCTGCCATCCTGGTCGTACGGGGTGAACAGGAAGAGGCCGTGGTCGAGCTCGACGTGACCGATCGTCTCGCCACGCAACTCGCCGCCCGAGCCGTTCAGCTGGAGGCGAAAATTCGAACTGACGCGCTGACTCAGCAGGTCGGCATGCGGGTCCGACAACGGCAGCGGCAGCGCCTGCAGCGGCGTCGTCAGGATCAGGGCGGTGAACTGGTCGAAGCGGACCGCGACCGTCGTGCGGGCCGGCGGCATCTGCAGGTGGGCGACCCCGGTGTCGGGGACGAAGAAGGTCAGGCGCGCCGACGTGTACTTGCGATCGGCCTCGCTGCCCGTCATCAGCTGGCACGGCAGCGTCTCGGTCTGCTCGGACGCAGCCGGATAGCTCGCGAACGGCGGCGTCGGCCAGCGGAACGCTTCGCGGCTGCCCTTCTCGTTGGCCGCCCCCGAAGCCCCGGCCGCCTCGTCGCTCGAGCCATGGCGCCGGGGCGCACGCCCGGTCTTGTCCCATTTCATCGGGGTCAACATGTCGGCCATCGATCACCTTTCGGACCTGCGACGGGCGTGCCCATGACGGACGCGCCAGCTCGCTTCGCAGGCCGTCCGATGATGGCGACTGGCGGGCGCGGCAATGCGTGGAGATGGGCCGCTTCAGCCTGCCTTTTTGCCGCCGACACCGGGCGGACCAAGGTCCGCCGGCAGGCTCAGCGCCGCATGTGGTTCGGCAGCATGGTGACGATCTGCGGGAATGCGTACAGCAGCACGACCATCAGGACCATCAGCAGGAAGAAGGGCACGGCGGCTCGCGAGATGTAGCCCATTTCGCGCTTGGTCATCCCCTGCAGGACGAACAGGTTGAAGCCGACGGGCGGAGTCACCTGGGCCATCTCGACGACGACGACGACGAAGATGCCGAACCAGAGCGTGTCGATGCCGGCCTTCTGCACCGTCGGCAGGATCACGCCCATCGTCAGCACGACCATCGAGATGCCGTCGAGGAAGCAGCCGAGCACGACGTAGAACGCGGTCAGCGCCATGATCAGCTGGAACTTCGTCAGCGCCAGCCCGCCGATCCACTCGGCCAGGTGGCGTGGCAAACCGATGTAGCCCATGCTCAGCGTCAGGAAGGCCGCGCCGGACAGGATCAGCGCGATCATGCAGTACAGGCGCGTGCCGCCCATCAGAGATTCCTTGAAGGTTTGCCAGCTCATCGAGCCCTGCAGCACCAACAAGATGAGCGAGCCGACGACACCCAGCGCGGCGGCCTCGGTCGCGGTCGCAATGCCGGTGTAGATCGAGCCGAGCACCGCGGCGATCAGCAGCACCACCGGGATCAGGTGGCGCGACTCGTGCAGCTTCTTTCTGAAAGCCATCGGTGCATCGGCCGGCGGGATCTGCGCCTTGTGCGTCAGCGACCAGAACGCGATGTAGGCCGAGAAGATCAGCGCCAGCAGCACGCCCGGGATCATGCCGCCGATGAACAGCTGCGAGATCGACACGTCGGCACTCACGCCGTAGACGATCATGATGATGCTGGGCGGGATCAGCAGGCCGAGCGTGCCGGCGCCGGCGAGCGAACCGAGCGCCATGATCTCGGGGTAGCCGCGCCGC
>JBDSAB010000110.1:0-16253 GCA_039922395.1 Caldimonas sp. | reverse complement strand
TCGCGCCGGCTCGCCGGCGACAGCACGCTGCGCTTCGCCGTCGGCGACAGGCTGGCGAAGAAGCGGACGAGGTCGCCGGCAGTGCTGATGAATCCGGTCGCCGCGGCGAGCACGTGGGTCGGGTTCTCGCCGCGGATCGCGAGCCGGTTGCCGAGCGGCAGCCGCGCGAGGTGGCCGCGCGCGAACGGCGTGCCGCGCGGCGGCGGCGCGTCCGGCCGGGTCTGCGCGAGGCCGGAGGCGTCGACGATTTCGCGTGCGATCCAGTCGGCGTAGCGTTCGCCCGTGACGGCCTCGATCGCGAGGCCGAGCAGACCGAAGCCGTGGTTCGAGTACTTGAAGCGCGTGTTCGCCTCGATCGTCGGGCCGTCGGCGAGATCGGCGCGCAGCGCCGCCTCGTCGAGGAACGCGCGGCGGTCGGCCCACTGGCCGGCATCGGTGCCGTCGCGGACCAGGCCGGCGCTGTGCGACAGCAACTGCGCCAGCGTCGCCTCGGCGATCTTCGGATGCAGGCCCGCGACATGCGTGCCGATCGGATCGTCCAGCCGCAGGCGCCCTTTTTCGCGCAGCTTCAGGATGCCCGCCGCGGTGAAGGTCTTCGAATGCGATGCGACCCGGAAGCGGTGCGCCGGCGTCAGCGCAACGCGGGCCGGCAGGTCGGCGTGGCCGAACGCCTGCTCGAGGACGATCTTGCCTCGCCGCGCGATCGCCATCGCGCACCCCGGCTGTTCGGTGAGCCGCATCTGGAATTCGATCCAGCGCGGCACATAGTCGAGTCCTGCCCGCAGCCACTTTTCCAAGGACCCTCCCGTTGGATGCGCTCCGGCGCACTCTCGATGCGACTATAGAGGCGGCGTGTTCAGCGCGGCGGCTCGTCGGCGGTTGCGATCGCCGTTGCCGGTGGAGCGCCGGGACGCTCGGCAGCGGCCGATGCAACCGCGTCGCCGGTCTTCCGCAGCATGCGCGCGGCGAGCGCGCTCGCCGCCACGACGATGACCGAGCCGAGCACCGCGACCAGCTGCAGCGCGTCGGTGAAGGCACTGCGTGCGGCGTCGACGAGGGCGGCGCCTGTCGCGCCGCCGAGCGTCTGCCCGACGGCACCGGCGCCGCCCAACGTCGCGAGCGCGACCGCGGCGGCATCGGCCGACAGCCCCGCCGGCAGTGCCGGCGCGAGCAGGTGGCGATAGAGCGCGACGCCGATGCTGCCGAACACCGCGATGCCGAGCGCGCCGCTGAATTCGGACGCCGTCTCCGAGATCGCTGAGGCCGCGCCGGCGCGCTCCGGCGGCGCGGCGGTGATGATGATCTCGTTGCCGACCGTGAACACCGGCGCCATGCCGAGGCTCATCACGATCGTGCTGACGACCAGCACGGCGAGTGCGTGGCGCGAGTCGACGAACGCGAGCAGCGCGAAGCCGACGCCGGCGACCGCGAGGCCGCCGACGATCACGCCGAGCGGCGACCAGCGGCGTGCCAGCTTCGGCGCCGCTAGCGAGCCGACGACGAAGCCGAGCGACCACGGCACGATCGCGATGCCGGCGTGTAGCGGCGAGAGGCCGAGCACGCCCTGCAGGTACTGCGTGATGAAGATGTAGACGCCGAACATCGCGAGGCACGACAGCGCATAGGCCGCGATCGCGGCGCTGAACGCCGCCTGGCGGAACAGGCGCATGTCGAGCAGCGGGTAGTCGAGCCGGCCCTGCCGGCGCACGAACACCGCGGCCAGCACGAGCCCGCCGACGAGGACGGCGGCACTCGAGAGCGCCGGGCCGTGCTCGGCGATCTGCTTCAGCCCGTAAACCACGCCGAGCACCGCGAGCAGCGACTGGCCGACGCTGACGAGGTCGATGCGCCCGGCTGCCGGGTCGCGGTACTCGGGCAGCAGGCTCGGCCCGACCAGGAGAAGCAACACCATCACCGGGACCGCGAGCAGGAACACCGAGCCCCACCAGAAGAACTCGAGCATCGCGCCGCCGACCAGCGGGCCGATCGCGCTGCCGACCGAATAGCTGGAGATCCAGATGCCGATTGCGAACTGGCGCTGCTGCGGGTTGTGGAACATGTTCCGGATCAGCGACAGGGTCGACGGCGCCAGGGTCGCGCCGGCGATGCCGAGCAGCGCGCGCATCGCAATCAGCATCGCGCTGCTGGTCGAGAACGCGGCGATCGCGGAGGCGATGGCGAACGCGGCCGCGCCGATCAGCAGGAGCTTGCGCCGGCCGATGCGGTCGCCCAGCGTGCCCATCGTGATCAGAAAGCCGGCGACGAGAAAGCCGTAGATGTCGACGATCCAGAGCAGTTCCGAGCCGGAAGGCTGAAGCGCGGCGCTGATCGCCGGCAGCGCGAGGTTCAGCACCGTGAGGTCCATCGCGTAGACCGCGCAAGGCAGGGCGATGACGGCGAGGCCGATCCATTCGCGGGAGGTCGCGCGGGCTTGTGTGTCGGAGGGCGTCATCGGAAGCAATGGAAGGGGTTCGGCTCGGCGGCGCATCGATCACGAGCGCCGCGCCATCGACACGACGTTCGGGTGACCGCGCAATCGACAGCCAGGTATGCATCAGACCGGAACGCGATGCGATTCTTTCCCACCCGGCGCGACAATCCGCGGCTGTCGCCCGCAACGCCATGAATGCAACGCATCGATTCGACCGGGCTGGCGCAGTCGCCGGCGCGCTCGCGCTGGCCCTCTCCGTCGTCCACGCCGAGCCGCGCCGCAACTACTACGACGACCCGTTCGCGCAGGCCACGTCGGCGCTGCCAGGTTGTCCGGTGCCCGAGGGCCCGCTGATCACGCACGCCGAGATGCAGGCCCAGGCGCACGGCCGGGTCGACCGCGGCACCACGTGCTTTCGATCCGGGCGCTGCCGGCTGCCGAATTCGTACCTGTACGACAAGGAGATCGTGCCGCGCGTCCGCCAGTTCATCGCGCAGGACGAACGCTTCTCCGACACCAGCATCTGGATCGTCGTCCAGCGGCGCTGGGTCTACCTGCAGGGCTGCGTCGCGTCCGAGCCGCAGCGCGAGGCGCTCGAGCGCGCGGTGCGTGGCATCGACGACGTCGAGGCGGTGATCGACGAATTGATGGTGGGCCGCGACGGCACGCCGCGCTACCGCGTCGCGGAACCGTCGCGCTGAAAGCGTCGGCCGGCGTTCCGGGTCGGCGAGGTCGTCAATACGCCGTGGCCTTCGGCGGTGGCGGCGCCGCACGCATCTGCGCCAGGACCTGCTGCGCGCCGGTCGCCATCAGGCGCGCGTCGGAGCTGACGGTGACGAACTGGAAGCCCTTCGCGATCCGCGCCAGTGCCTGCTCGGTGCCGGCGTTGTGGATGCCGGCGACGACGTTGTGGGCCTTCGCGCGCGCGAGGATGTGGTCGATCGCCTCGGCCGCTTTCGGATCGACGTCGTCGAGCACCGGCCGGCAGCCGAGCGAGAGCGACAGGTCGGACGGACCGATGTAGATCGCGTCGAGTCCTTCGACCGACAGGATGTCGTCGAGGCGGTCGAGCGCCGCTGCGGTCTCGATCATCGCGAACGTGACGATCGTGTCGTTGGCGTGTTGCGGATAGTCGTTGCCCGCATAGATAGTCGCCCGCACCGGTCCGAAGCTGCGCATGCCGCGCGGTGCGTAGTGGGTCCAGGCGACCAGGTTCTGCGCGTCGACGCGGCTGTTGACCATCGGGCAGATGACTGCGTAGGCGCCGGCATCGAGTGCCTTCATCAGGATGCCGGGTTCGAGCCACGGCACGCGCACGATCGGCACCGTCGGCGTTGTCGAGATCGCCTGCAGCATCGGCACCAGCGCGTGGTAGTCGACGACGCCGTGCTGCATGTCGATCGTTAAGGTGTCCCAGCCTTGTGCCGCCATCGTCTCGGCGGCAAAGCTGTTCGGGATCGCGAGCCAGCCATTCACCACCGGGGTGCCGGCCTTCCACATCGTGCGCAGGCGGTTCTCTCTCATCGGGATGCTCCGGAGTGGTGGGACGAATCGTCGCGGATCAGGACCTCGCCTTCGATCTCGACCGGGATGTCGAACGGCAGTTCGGCCATGCCGACCGCGCTGCGCGCATGCGCGCCGATCTCGGCACCGAAGAGCTCGATGATCAGGTTCGAGAAGCCGTTGATGACGGTCGGCTGCTGATTGAATCCGGATGCGGAATTGACCATCCCGAACACCCGCCCCCACGCGACGATGCGGTCGAGGTCGCCGAGCGCGCGCTGCAGGCTGCCGAGGATCGCGAGCCCGGTGCGACGCGCGGCCTCGTGGGCCTCCTCGACCGTCAGCTCGCGGCCGACCTTGCCGAGCGGGCGGCTGATGGACCCGTCCGCATCCTGCGGGCCGTGCCCCGAGATGATCGCGCGCGTGCCGATCAGGCGGACGAACTGGAACGGCAGCGACACGCCGGCAGGCACTTTCAGCGGCGGTGGCAAAACGAAGCCGCGTGCGGCCAATCGCTCTTCGATCAGGGACATCGTGTTCTCCGGTTGTCGGCGCTCAGGTCCGGCGCCAGTGGAGCATGGTCGCGACAGCAGCCGGCGGTCGGGCGTGATCGCCGACGTGTCGGGTCAGGCGTACGCGTTCAGGAACGCCAGCGACCGCTCGCGGGCGAGCTTGGCGCTGGCCGCATCGAACGAGCCGCGGTGGTCGCAGTTGAATCCGTGTCCGGCCGGATAGATGTGGATCTCGACCTCGGGATGCGCGGTGCGCAGTGCCTCGGCGACCGCGAGCGGGATGCTCGCATCGCGCTCGCCGAAATGCGCGAGGACCGGGCAGCGCGGCGTCAGGTCGACCAGCTCGCCGACGCCGCCGCCGTAGTACGAGACCGCCGCCGCGAGCCCGGGCTGGCGGCAGGCCGCGAGCCAGGCCAGCGTGCCGCCCCAGCAGTAGCCGATCACCGCGACCTTGCCGGCCGAGCGCACCGTGTCGACGGCGGCTGCGATGTCGAGCAGCGCATGGTCGTTGCTGCATCCGCCTTTCAGCTCGCGCCCGCGTTCGATATCGGCCGGCGCGTAGCCGAGCTCGATGCCGCGCTCGACGCGGTCGAACATCGCCGGCGCGATCGCAAGCCAGCCGTCGGCGGCATAGCCGTCGGCGACCGCGCGGACGTGGCTGTTGACGCCGAAGATCTCCTGCACCACGACCAGCGCGCCGCGCGGCTTGCCGGCGGGCACCGCGCGGTAGGCGGCGAGTCGGTGGCCGTCGGCGGCCTGTAACGTTTCCTGCATCGTCGTGTCTCCTGCGCGTTCGCTTCGAAACCACGAGCTTAACGGGGCCGCGCACCCGCTGTCATGATGCGCCGCTCTTGATGCCACCGCGCGCGGCCCCACGTATGGGCGGTCGCCGACCTCGAAGGAGAACTGCCATGTGGAAACGGATCGCGCTGCTGTGGACCCTGGTGCGGACCGATGCGCGCCGGCTCTGGTTCGCACTGCGGCATCCGGCCGCGCCGGGCTGGCTCAAGGTCGGCGCCGCCCTGATCGTCGCCTACGTGATCTCGCCGATCGACCTGATCCCCGACGTGCTGCCGATCATCGGCGTGGTCGACGACTTCGTCCTGGTTCCGCTGGCGATCCGCTGGCTCCTCAACCGGCTGCCGCCGGAGATTGCGAATGCGGCGCCGCCTGTGGTGTTCAGTCGTCGAGGAAGCCGGCCTTGAAGAACGACCACGCCGTGCCGTCGTGCAGGTAGAAGCAGCCGTCGGCGCAGAAGTCCTTGCCGGGAAAGAACTCGCGGTAGGCGCGCGGCACGAGGCGCGCCAGCTGCTCGTCGCTCAGTTCGTCGAACTGCTCCGGCGTGATCGGCTGGCCGACGCGTAGACGGCGCTCGCTCATCGTTGATCGCTTCCAGATGGGCGGCGAGGCCGCGCGCACGGTGGCGTCGACCGGCTCATGACTTCGGTCCCAGCTTCAGCGGCACGTCGGCGCTGTCCTTCGGGTTGTTCTGCACATGGAGGACCAGCGCACGCGCGTTGTCCGGCACCTCGAACGTGACGTCGGCGTCCTTGGCGGCGTTGCCGCCGACCACCTCGTTGAGGCGGGAGTCGGGCTCGAGCGGCTGGCCGTCGACCAGCAGGCGGAACCGGTCGTCCCAGAAATTCGCCTCGTAGCGGTCCAGCACCAGCATGCGCATGCGCACGCGCAGTCCGAACACGCCGGGCCGGCGCGCTTCGCTGCCGACCGCGAGGATCGTGTAGATCGCGTGCGGCGATGCCGTGAAGGCGAGCTCGGCGGGGCCGTCGAGCGTCACGCGGCGCGGACCGGGCGGCACGCTGGGCGGTTCGGACGCGCGCGCGCCCGTGACGGCGAGCGGCAGATCGGCGGTTTCGCCGTAGTGGTGGATGCGCAAGGCGAGCGTCTGCACCGCCCACGGCAGCGCGAACACGATCTCGCCTTCCTTGCTGGCGCCTCCGTCGACGACCTCGTTCAGGGTCGAGACCGCGGCGCGCGGCACGCCGTCGATGACGAGCCGGAAGGCCGAGTCCCAGAAGTTCATGCCGCCGCTTTGCTGCCCGGTCTTGAGACGGACGCGCAGGCGCAGGCGCCACTGCGCGTTCGTGCCGTTTTCCGGCGTCAGCGTGACGACCGAATAGGTCGAGCCGCGCATCGCCGTGAAGACCGCGTCAGCCGGACCTGCGAGTCGAACCTGGGGCAGGGCGCTCGCTGAGGCAGGCGGCTTGGACGTCACCTTGTCGGAAGCGACCGTGTTCGACGGACCCTCGGTCGACGGGGTGGTGTTCGTCGACCCGGTCGATGCGCTGCTGGACGGCGGCTGCCCGGGGCGCTCGGACGTGCCACCTGACCGCAGCGACCAGGCGATCGCGCCGATGACCACGATGCCGACGGAAAGTGCCGGGACGAGCCAACGCAGGCGTGCGGTCGGTGCTGGACCGGTGGCGTTCGGCAGCGTCGCCGTCGTCGCCGCAGCGGTTGCGTTGTCGCCATTTGCTGCGCGCCGCGATGGCTCGGCTGCGGTCCGCGTTTGCCGGGACGGTGCGGGCCCGACTGCGGCCGGCGGTGCGTCGGTCGCGGGTGCGGCGGCGATCGTCGTGCCGGGCGCCGCGAGCGCGGCCAGCCGGCGGCCGATGAACGCTTCGAGGTGGGCTCGCAGCAGTTGCTGGAACTGGGCCGGCGTCGCGTACTCGTTGACGCCGGTGCGCGCCCCGTCGGCGTCGCGCAGCGTCTCGAACCAGCGCCGGACCGCGTCGTACTGGGACCGCTTCGCGTCGAAGTCGGCGTCGTCGAGATCGATGCGCGGCTTCTCGGTGCGCCGATAGACGAAGACCGGGCGGTCGGCCGCGATCGCGTCCTCGACCTCCCACACGGTGCCCGATGCGAAGCGCGAGCCGTCGGTCCGCGTCATCGTCGGCGAGAGCGGCGTGCCGAGCCGGCTCCACAGCACGACGATCGTCAGGTCGCAGTCGGCCGGTCGTCCCGACCAGCGATTGACCGAGCTCTGCGGCGTCTCGCGCGCATCGAGCGGCGAGCCGGCGACCGGGTCGTCCCAGGCGACGACGATCAGGTTGACCCGTTCGCGCAGCAGCGGGCTGTCTTCGAGCGCGCGCACCGTCTCGACCGCGAGGCGACGTTCCTCGGCGACGTCCCCGGGCGACGACAGGAACACCCTCAGCGTCAGCATGGGCCGGATTGTGCAGGCGGCGCTGTCCCGGCACGAGCGACCTGTCGGGGTGGCGCGCAGCGTCGCGGGCTTTACCGATTGACGCGTCGCTTCACCGAGCTTTACGAACCGTTGACGGAGCGTGCGTGATCGATCGGGCTCCTGCAGCGTTGAATGAACGTGCGGTGCCGCAGCCCAGCGGCCCGCCGACACAGCAAAGGAGCACAGAGATGAACGCAAAAAAGAAGATCGCCATCGTTGCGGTGGCACTGGTGGGGGTTCTGGGGGCGGGATTGGCGGAAGCGCGTGACCGTTCCGATGTCCAGTTGTCGGTGACGATCGGCGCGCCCGGTTACCTGCCGGCCTACGGACCGGCGGTCGAGGTCTACCGCCCGGCGGTTCGTCCGCATGTCGTGCCGCAGCGTCCGACGCGCTGGGACCGCGACGGCGACGGCATCCCGAACCGCTACGACCGCGTCTACAACCCGCGCTGGGACCGTGACGGCGACGGCGTGCCGAACCGCTACGACCGCCGTCCGAACCGGCCCGACAACGGCTGGCAGAACGGTGGCTACGGTCGCGACGGCCGCGGCTACGGGCGCTGATTGCTGACGGTCGGACGCGGCTGCCGAGCCCGTTGCGGGTCCCGGCTCCTGCGTTCTCGCCGCGGCGGTGCGTGAGCCTCCCGGCCGCGCGCCGCCGCACCACTTGCGGCCGCCCGGGCGTTTCGGCGGCGTATCAGCGGTTGAGCGCCGCCATCATGTTCGGCGGATAGCGCTCGCCTGCCGCGACGCCGCGCGGGAACAGATCGGCGAGCTCGCCGATCTGCGCCGCGTCGAGCGTGACGTCGAGCGCCTTCACGTTCTCCTCGAGGTACTTGCGCCGCTTGGTGCCGGGGATCGGCACGATGTCGTCGCCCTGCGCGAGCACCCAGGCGAGCGCGAGCTGGCCCGGCGTGCAGCCGATCCGTGCCGCGATCTCGTGGACGCCGCGCGCGAGCGCGAGATTGCGCTCGAAGTTCTCGCCCTGGAAGCGCGGGCTGTGGCGCCGGTAGTCGTCCTCGGCAAGATCCTCCGGTCGCGCGATCGCGCCGGTCAGGAAGCCGCGGCCGAGCGGGCTGTACGGCACGAAGCCGACGCCGAGGCGGCGGCAGGCGGCCAGCACCTCGTCCTCCGGATCGCGCGTCCACAGCGAATACTCGCTCTGCACCGCGGCGATCGGGTGCACCTTGCAGGCGCGCGCCAGCGTGTCCCCTGAAACCTCCGACAGGCCGAGGTAGCGGACCTTGCCGGCGCGCACCAGGTCGGCCATCGCGCCGACCGTGTCCTCGATCGGCGTCGCCGGGTCGACGCGGTGCTGGTAGTAGAGGTCGATCGTGTCGACGCCGAGCCGGCGGAGGCTGCCCTCGACCGCGCGCTGCACGTACGCGGGGCTGCCGTCCCAGCCGCGCGCGAGCGGCCGTTCCGGGTCGCGCACGATGCCGAACTTGGTCGCGATGAAGACTTCGCTGCGCCGACCTTGGATCGCCCGCCCGACCAGCTCCTCGTTGGTGTGCGGGCCGTAGATGTCGGACGTGTCGAGCAGGTTGACGCCGAGGTCGAGCGCACGGTGGACCGTCGCGATCGATTCGGCATCGTCGCGGTTCGAATAGAAATCGCTCATGCCCATGCAGCCGAGGCCGAGCGCCGATACCGTCGGGCCGTTCGCGCCCAGTTTGCGTGTCTTCACCGTGAGAGTTCCTCGAAAGTCGTTGGCTCGCCCGCGCGCGCGGTCGCGTGCCGGGCACGATAGCGCGCGCCGCGCAACCCTGCGGGTCGCGGGGCGGCGAGCTCGGCTGGGCGCGACGGCGAGCGATGGCCGCCGCGCCGTGCTCACTCGAGCGTGAAGCCCACCTTCAAGGTGACCTGCCAGTGCGCGACCGCGCCGTTCTCGACATGGCCGCGGGTCTCGGTGACGACGAACCAGTGGATGTTGCGAATCGTCTCGTTCGCCTTCGCGATCGCCTTCTTCACGGCGTCTTCGATGTCGACCGGGGACGAGCCGGTGAGCTCGAGCGTCTTGTAGACGTGGTGCGTCATGGGGTCTCCTGATGGGCGGACCTTCAATTTACGCCTGCTGCGCGGCGCCGGATAGCGCCCTCGGATCTGGCCCTAGACTCGCCGCCCATGGACGAGCCTCGCTACGGGTGGGTCGTGGTCTGGGGCGCGTTCTTCAGCCTCGCGGTCATCTTCGGCGTCTCGTATTCGTTCGCCGCATTCTTCGAGTCGTTCGCGCGCGAGTTTGCGGCGCAGCGCGCCGATGTCGCGCTCGCGTTCGGCGTCTGCGGCCTGATCTATTTCGCGCTCGGCGCCGCGGCCGGCATGCTCGCCGACCGCCACGGACCGCGCGTCATCGTCGCCGCCGGCATGCTCTGCATCGCCGGCGGGCTGCTCGCAACCAGCTTCGCGACCTCGATGGTCACCGTGTACCTCGCGTACGGCGTCGCGATCGGGGTCGGCATCGGCCTCGTCTATGCGCCCGCGATCGCCAGCGTGCAGCCTTGGTTCACGCGCCGGCGCGGGCTCGCGGCGGGTATCGCCAGCTCGGGCATCGGCGCCGGCACGCTGGTGATTCCGCTGCTCGCGTCGCAGGCGATCGTTGGACTCGACTGGCGCGACGCGCTGCGCGCGCTCGCGGCGGGTGTGCTCGTGCTCGGCCTCGGCGCGGCCTTCGTGCTGCGGCGCGCGCCGGTCGCCGGTGCCGCTGCCGCACGCGCGGGGGCGACACTCGGCGAGGCGCTGCGCAGTCCGCGCTTCTGGTGGTTCTACGGCTTCACGTTGCTGTCGGCGCCGGCCATGTTCATTCCGTTCGCGCACGTTTCGGCGGCGGCCCGCGACCTCGGCATCGGCGAGACGCGCGCGGTCGGGCTGGTCGGCCTGATCGGCATCGGCAGCCTGGTCGGGCGCTTCGCGATCGGCGCGCTCGCCGACCGCATCGGCCGCACCTTGACCCTGACCTTGATGCAGGCCTCGCTCGGCCTCTCGTACGCACTCTGGCTGGCGGCCGGCGACTACCTGCCGCTCGCGCTGTTCGCGGTCTGGTTCGGCCTCAGCTACGGCGGCATCGTCTCGCTGATGCCGGCGATCTGCATGGACACGTTCGGCGCGCGCGCGGTCTCGAGCATCGTCGGCACGCTGTACACCGGCGCCGCCCTCGGCAACCTGCTCGGGCCGGTCGTCGCCGGCGCCGTGTTCGATCGGACCGGGCACTACACGCTGGTGCTGTGGGGCTGCGTCGTCCTCGCCGCGCTCGCCACTGCGGCGGCCTCGCGGCTGATCCGGCCGCAGGGTCCGAGCTACTAGCGGCGCTGCGAGGCCTGCGCGGCCGCTGCGGGTAAACGCGACGCCGAGGCTTCGGTAACGATCGTTACCATTTTGGCCGGCTGGATGCCCGGGCGTTGCGCCGCAGCGGCGATGCGGCCTGCAAGGAGACGGGTCCGATGAAGCGGCCGGCGAAATTCGAGGAGGTGCTGGGCGTCGCCTGCATGGTCGTCCTCGTGCTGCTGACGCTCGGCAACGTGCTGACCCGCTACTTCACCGACGCGTCGTTCGCCTGGACCGAGGAGATATCGATCTTCCTGATCGTCGTGATGACGCTCGCCGGCGCGGCGACGATCGCGGCCCGCGACGGCCACATCCGGATCGAGTTCCTCTACGACGGCGGCAGCGCACGGCGGCGCCGCATGCTGCGCCTGGTCAGTGCGATCGCAACGGTGCTGCTGTTCGCGGTGCTGGCAGGGCTGTTCGGTGTGACCCTCGCCGATGAGATCAAGTGGGGCGAGACATCGATGGGCCTCGGCGTGCCGCGCTGGTGGTTCACTGCGCCGATTCCGCTGTTCTGCGCGGCGATCGCCTGGCGTGCGGGCGTTGCCGGCTGGCACATCTGGCGCGGACCCGCGAGTCCCGATCCCGTGGTCGCGCCCGGCCCATGATCGGCACGCTCCTCTTTGTCGTCTTCATCGCGCTGATGCTCGCCGGCGCGCCGATCGCGGTCGCGCTCGGCATCGGCGGCATCGCCGCGATCGCCGCCGCCAATGCCGATGCGCCGTGGTGGGGCCTGTTCGCGGCGCCACAGAACATGCACGCGAGCATCGCGAAGTACCCGCTGCTCGCGCTGCCGATGTTCGTGCTGGTCGGCTCGATCTTCGACCGCTCCGGCGTGGCGCGCCGCATGGTCACGTTCGCCGAGGCCTGCGTCGGCCGCGCGCCGGGCACCTTGCCGATGGTCGCGATCCTGGTCGCGATGGTGCTCGGCGGCATCTCCGGCTCGGGCCCGGCGAATGCGGCGGCAGTCGGCGGCGTGATGATCGCGGCGATGGCGAAGGCCGGCTACCCGGCGGCGTTCTCGGCCAGCGTGGTCGGCGCGGCCGCCGCGACCGACATCCTGATCCCGCCGTCGATCGCCTTCATCGTCTACAGCGTCAACGTGCCCGGCGCGTCGGTGCCGGCGCTGTTCGCGGCCGGCATGGTGCCGGGCATCCTCGCCGGCCTCGCGCTGATCGTGCCGGCGGTGCTGATCTCGCGCCGCCACGGCTTCGGCGAATCCGAGCGCAGCCGGCCGCGGCCGCCGTTCTGGCACTCGCTCGGCGCCGCGTCGTGGGGGCTCGCCGCGCCGGTGCTGATCCTCGGCGGCATGCGAGTCGGCTGGTTCACGCCGACCGAGGCTGCGGTCGTCGCGGTCGCCTACGGGCTCTTCTTGGGGCTCGCGATCCATCGCAGCATCGGCTGGCGCGACCTCTATCCGATCTTCCGCGAGGCGACCGAGATCTCGGCCGTCATCATGCTGGTGCTCGCGCTCGCCGGCATCTTCGCGTACGCGGTCAACACGCTCGGCATCGCCGACCCGGTCGTCGCCGCCGTCAAGAACCTGGGCCTCGGCTCGACCGGCACGCTGATCCTGCTGTTCGTCGTGATGACCCTGCTCGGGATGGTGTTGGACGGCGTCTCGATCTTCCTCGTGTTCCTGCCGCTGCTCTATCCGCTGATGATCGCGTTCGCCTGGGACCCGGTCTGGTTCGGCGTGCTGCTGACGATGAAGATCGCGATCGGCCAGTTCACGCCGCCGATGGCCGTCAACCTGATGGTCGCGTGCCGCCTGGCCCAGGTTCGCATGGAGCAGACGCTGCCATGGATCGGGTGGATGATCGTCTCGTTCGTCGTCGCGACCTTGCTCGTGCTGTTCATTCCGGAACTGGCGCTGTGGTTGCCGCGGCGGTTGGGCTACTGAGTTTTCAAGACAACCAAGGGGAGACAAGCGATGAAGCGTCGTGACCTGTTGAAGACCTTCGGCGGCGGTGCCGCCGCCTCGATCGCGCTGCCGCGCTTCGCGTGGGCGCAGGGCGCCTACAAGGCCGAGTACAAGATGTCGACCGTCGTGCCGCCGGCCTTCGCGTGGGGCAAGGGCGGCGAGATCTTCGGCAACCTGGTGCGCGAGCGCACCGCAGGCCGCATCAACATCAAGCAGTACCCGGGCGCCTCGCTGGTGCAGGGCCAGCAGGACCGCGAGTTCTCGGCGATGCGCCAGGGTGTGATCGACGTGCTGTGCGGCGCGCCGGTCAACTGGACCGGCACGGTGCCGCAGCTCGGCGTCTTCACCCTGCCGTTTCTGCTGCCGGATCACAAGGCGTGGGACGCGGTGATGGCGAGCGAGGCAGTCACGAAAGACTACTTCGACCTGGTGCGCAAGGCCGGCGCCGAGCCGCTCTCGATCGGCGAGACCGGCTATCGCCAGATCAGCAACAGCAAGCGGCCGATCGTCAAGCCCGACGACCTGAAGGGCATCAAGATCCGCGTCGTCGGCAGCCCGATGTACGGCGAGATCATGACGTCGATGGGTGCGAACCCGACCTTCATGAGCTGGGCCGATGCGCAGCCCGCGCTCGCCTCGGGCGCGGTCGACGGCCAGGAGAACCCGCTCGAGGTCTTCCTCGCCGCGAAGATCAACACGCTCGGCCAGAAGTTCGTGACCAAGTGGAACTACTCGAACGACATCCTGCTGTTCGCGATCGCGGCGCCGGTGTGGGCGAGCTGGAGCGCGGCCGACCAGAAGATCGTGCGCGAGGCCGCGCTCGACGCCGCGAAGCAGCAGACCGCGCTGGTCCGCAAGCTGTTCGCCGAGGACGTCGAGAAGGTCGCTGCGCTCGGCGTCAACGTCCATGTGCCGACCGCCGCCGAGATGGAGGTCTGGCAGATCGCGACCCGGCGGCCGTACGCGCGCTGGAAGGCGCAGATCCAGCCGCAGCTGATCACGAAGATCGAGGAGATCGTCGCGAAGACGCGCAAGGCATGACGACGAAGGCGCCGCCGGCCTCGCGCCGCCAGCGGCTGCCGATCGACGACTCGATCTTCTTTCGGCTGGTCCGCGTCGTGAACCTGACGGCGCGGCCATTCTCCGAATCGATCGGCAAGGCCCATCGCCTGAGCCTCAACGAGTGGCGCGTGCTGCTCGTGCTGGCCAATCACGCCGGCATCGCCGCGAGCGACGTCGCGGCGTTGACCGGGCTCGACAAGATGAGCGTGAGCCGCGCACTGTCCGGCCTCGTGCAGCGCGGCCGCGTGGTGAGGCGTGTCGACCCGGCCGACAAGCGGCGGCTGCTGCTGCGGCTGAGCGCGGCCGGCGAACGCCTTTACGTGCGCATCGGCACGCCGGCAAAGGAACGCGAGCGCAGTCTCTTCCGCGGCATCGGCGCCGACGAGCAGGCGCAGCTGGGTCGCACGCTCGATCGGTTGGCCGCGAACCTGCTGGCGGCGGACGCGGAGAGCTGAGGCATCAGCAGCCGCGCCGCTTGGCGCATCAGCGGCTGACGGTCAGCGTTGCCTTCACGGTGCGGCCCGTGGCCGTTGCCGAGATCGTCACGCTGCGGTTCTTGCGCGTCGTCGTGGTGTCGATCGGGAACATCGCGCTGCTGGCGCCCCCGGCGACTGTCACGGTGCCTGGCACCGTCGCATACGACGCATTCGACGACGCGAGGGCCACGACGAGACCGCCGGCCGGGGCCGGTGCGGTCAGTGCGACGCTGCCGGTCGCGCGCGTGCCGCCGACCACCTTCGACGGCTGCAGCGCGAGGGTCGCCAAGGTCGCCGGTGCCGCCGGCTGCACCGTCAACGACGCGCTCCGGCTCACGCCGGCGTAGGTCGCCGTCACGCTCGCGGTCGTGGCCGACGCGACGGTACTGGTGGTGATCGCGAAGGTGGCCGACGTCGCGCCGGCGCCGACGCCGACCGAGGCCGGCACGAGCACCGCCGGCTGGTTGCTTGCGAGCGCGACCTGCGCGCCCGCCGCCGGCGCGGGCGCCGACAGGACGACCGTGCCGGTCGCGCCGGTGCCGCCGGTCACGCTGGCCGGCGACACGCTGACGCCGCTCAGCAAGGCCGTCGCGCCGACCGGGTTCCAGCCGAGCTGGACGACCTCGAAATCGCTCGCCGACAGCAGCGCGAAGGCCGGGTTCAGGATGTCGTTGCTCCAGCGCGTGTCGAAGGTGCCGGTCACGTACAGGTCGGAGCCGTTGTCGGCCGCGATGAGGCCGTGCTTCTGCATCGCGCGGAAAATCTTCTGCATCTGCGGATCGGTGCTGCGCAACACCGGATCCGCGCCGTTGACGCTCGCCTTCAGACGCAGCCGCGCGCCGAGCGGCAACGCGCCGGTCGTGCTGCCGGCGCGGTGCGAAGCCGGCCAGACAAAGCCGTTGGTCGCACGAACGGTCATACGAAAGGCGTGGCCGATCTCGGCGACCGCGGCATTGTTCACCTCGTCGTAGCGCACCAGGCCGGGAAAGATCGCGAGGCCGGCGGCATCGGCCGAGGTCCAGCCGTCGGGCCGGCGCTGGTTCGTGTCGAGGTCGAAGCGTGCGCCGGAGCCGGCGAACCAGGCGCCCTTCGAGCCGTCGTACCAGACGTTGTAGAGCTCGTAGAGGTCGTTGTTCGTGCAGTCGACCATCAGCAGGTGGCGGTCGGAGCTGCTGCGCTGGTCGACGTTGGCGGGCGCGCCGCCTTCGACCCAGTGCGGCTGCGTGATCGACTGCGTCGGGATCGGGTAGAACGCCTGGCCCACGCCATCGCTCTCCGACGCGTACTGGAAGGTCACCGTCGACTTGGCCTGCGTCGCATCGACGACCGCGTACGGCATGCCGTAGACGGCGACGCTGCCCGGCGATGCCTCGCCGCCGAAATCGGGATGGAGGCGGCGCGTGCCGCCGTTGTTGATGAAGCCGATGTAGCTCGCCGAGTTCGGATCGACCGGTGCCGACCGCACGTCGAGGTTCCACCAGTTGTCGACCGGCAGCAGCGGCGCGCTGCCGCGCACCGGCGCACCGAGTGCCGGCGCGCTCGAAGGGCACAGCGCGCTTCCGGCGTGGGCGGGCAACGCCGCGAGCAAGGGCAGCGACAGGGCGAGGGCGCGCAGGTTCATCGACAGGTCCGGGTGGAGTTCGGACCGGGGTTGTGCCACGGACGGCACGACGGTCGGTGTCAACCTGTAAGAGGCCGCGCGGTGCGCGCGAGCGGGGATACGAGTCGGCGAAGCGCTTCGATCGCGCTCGCCAATCCGGGAAGCCCCCTAGAAGCCGAACAGGTTGCGCTGCTCTCGCTCGCCTTCGTTCCAGCGCTCC
>JBDSAB010000109.1:0-2986 GCA_039922395.1 Caldimonas sp. | reverse complement strand
GGCGTCTGCGTCGCGCTGCTGTTCTCGCTGGCGCCATCGCAGATCTACGCCTGGATCGGGGTCGTCTTCGCGGCCGTGATGCTGGGCGGGCTCGGTAGCGCGTGGGGGCCGCTCGTCGCCGGCTTGCTGCTCGGCATCAGCGAGTCGGTGACGATGGCGCTGACCTCGCCGTCGTGGGCGCCGCTGGTCTCGTTCACGCTGCTGATCCTGGTGCTGCTGCTGCGGCCGGGCAAGGCGGGGACGTGACGGCGCGCTCTCGCTCGGCACGACCTGTGCAGCAACGAAATGCGGCGCTTGGCACGGCGTGCGCGCGCAACGGCGAGGCAAGCGCGTGAAGGTCACGCCGATTGCGATCATCGTCGTCGGCGCGCTGCTCGGCACGATGCCGTGGCTCGGCCTGCCGCCGTTCTACGACTCGTTCCTCTACCTCGTGCTGAGCTGGGTCGTGCTCGCGACGTCGTGGAACATCCTGTCGGGCTACGCCGGCTACTTCTCGTTCGGGCACGGCGCGTTCTTCGGCGCCGGCCTCTACACGACGACGACCTTGGCGGCCAAATTCAACTGGCCGTTCCTGTGGACCTTGCCGGCAGCGGCCGCCATCGCCGCGCTGCTCGGCCTCGGCCTCGGCGCGGTGGTTTTTCGCGTCAAGCGCGTGCGCGGCGAGCTGTTCGCGCTGCTGACGCTCGCGGTCACGTTCGTGCTCGCGACGATCGTGCTGAACACCCCGATCGACGGCGGCCCGGGCGTCTACCTGAACAGCGTGCCGGTGCCGGCGATCGGCCCGACGCAGGCCGGTACCTTCTATCTGCTCGCCCTCGGCGCGGCGGTCGGCACCCTGCTGATCGCCTGGGCGATCGTGCGCTCGAAGTTCGGCGCCGGCCTGTTCGCGATCCACGACGACGAGGATGCGGCCGAGGTGCTCGGGGTGCCGACCTACGGCTACAAGCTCGGCGCACTCGCGGTCTCGGCCGGACTGGCCGGCGTCGCCGGCGGCATCCACGCACTCTTCATCTCGTACGTGACAGCGAGCGAGGTGTTCTCGATCACCGTGCCGCTGACGGTCGTGCTGATGAGCGTGCTCGGCGGCACCCGCCACTGGGCCGGCCCGGCGGTCGGTGCCGCGGTCATCACGGTGCTGCTGTACTCGTTCACCGCCGCCGACTACGCGATCGCCGGCAAGGCGATGATGGGCTCGGTGCTGATCGCGACGATCCTGTTCATGCCCGACGGCATCCTGCCGCGCGTACTCAGGCTGTTCGGCTACGGGCGCCGGCCGGCGCCGGTGGCTCGCTCACAGGACGTGATGGGCAGCGTGGCGCATCGCGAAGCGGTGCCGAAGGAGGCACCGGCGCTCGCGGCCGAAGCGCCCGTGGTGGTCGACCTTGCAGCCGCAGACTCGGTCGTCGCGGCAGCGCCGCCTTTGCCTGCATCGGCGGCAGCGAGTGCAGCAGCACGGACCACCGCTCGCGCATCATCGGACGTGCTGCTGCGGGCCCACGGCCTCAGCAAGTCCTTCAAGGGCGTGAAGGCGCTCGCCGGCGTCGACGTCGAGGTGCGGGCCGGCGAGATCCTCGGCCTGCTCGGCCCGAACGGCTCGGGCAAGTCGACCTTCATCAATGTGGTCAGCGGCCATTTCGCGGCGAGCGGTGGCCGCGTGACGTTCGAGGGCCGCGAGATCGGCGACCTGCCGGCGCACCGGATCGCGCAGTCGGGCATCTCGCGCACGTACCAGATCCCGCGGCCGTTCGCGCACCTGAGCGTGCTCGAGAACGTCGCGATCGCCGCGATGTTCGGCGGCGCGACGCTGAGCGCACGCGCCGCGACCGACGAGGCGCGCCGCTGGCTGCACTTCACCGGCCTCGAGGACAAGGCCACGGCGCGACCCGACGAGCTGAACCTGCATCAGCGCAAGTTCCTCGAGCTGGCGCGCGCGCTTGCGTCGCGGCCGCGCCTGGTGCTGCTCGACGAGGTGCTGTGCGGCTTGACGCCGAGCGAGATCGACGGCGCGGTTGCGCTGATCCGCCGCATCCGCGACCAGGGCGCAACGATCGTGTTCGTCGAGCACGTGATGCGCGCGGTCATGGCGCTGACCGATCGGGTTGTCGTCTTCAACCACGGCCAGCTGCTCGCCGAAGGCGTAGCCAGCGACGTCATGAAGCGTCCCGACGTGATGACGGCCTACCTCGGGCGCGCCCATGCTTGAGGTCCGCGACCTGCACGTCGCTTACGGCGCTGCGCCGGCCCTGTGGGGCGTCACGCTGCGGGTCGCCGAGGGCGAGCTGCTGTGCGTCGTCGGTCCGAACGGAGCCGGCAAGACCACGTTGATCAACGCGATTGCCGGCATCCTGCGTGCGCGATCCGGCGTGATTTCGATGGCCGGCGCCGAGCTGCAGTCGCTGGCGCCGCACCGCTACTGCGCCGCCGGCATCGCGGTGGTGCCCGAGGGGCGTCGCCTCTTCACGAAGATGACGGTGCTCGAAAACCTCGAGCTCGGCAGCTACCTGCCAGCAGCGAAGGCGCGCCGCAGCGAATCGCTCGAGCAGGCGCTGGCGCTGTTCCCGATGCTCAAGGAAAAGCTGTCGAGTCCGGCTGGCGAGCTATCCGGTGGGCAGCAGCAGATGGTCGCGATTGCGCGTGCGCTGATGGCGCGCCCGCGCCTGCTGCTGCTCGACGAGCCGTCGCTCGGCCTCTCGCCGCTGATCGTCGAGGACATGTTCGGCGCGATCCGCCGCATCAATGCCGAGGGTATGTCGGTGCTTCTCGTCGAGCAGAACGTCGCGATGGCGATGCAGGTCTCGACGCGGGCCTACGTGCTCGAGGAGGGGCGCATCGTCGCGGAAGGCGCGCCGGACGAGCTGCTGGCGCGGCCGGAGATCCAGCGGGCGTATCTCGGGTTGTAGGGACCTGTCGCTTCGGGCCCTGCCGGCGTCGCCGACATCGGACGTTGCTCATGGTCGTTGACAAGTGGCCTTCGTTGGTTGTCGCT
>JBDSAB010000108.1:0-24600 GCA_039922395.1 Caldimonas sp. | reverse complement strand
AGTCGGCGTCGAGGTAGCGCTGCACGGTCGTGCCGACCTGCTCGACGATCTGCGCGCGGCGCAGGCCGACCACCGGCGGCAGTTTCAGCACGAAGCGGCAGAGCGCCAGCCCGAGGATCTGCGTCGCGATCAGGCCGGCGCTGGTCGCCGCGGCCGCACGCGAACCGCCGCGCAGGCGGGCGACGAGCGGCCCGAGCTGGCTCGCGAAGATCGCGCGCATCCGCTCCGCCGCCGGCTCGTTGGAAACCGCTGAACGCAGCAGCGCCATCAACGCCTCGTCACCCTCCCAGCGGTCGAGGAAATGGCCGACCAGGGCCTGGCCGACCGCCGAGCGCGGCAGGTGGCCGACGTCCGGCAGGCGCAGATCGAACTCGGCGGCCGCGGCGAACAGCGCCTCCTTGTTGCCGAAATAGCGCATCACCATCGCCGGGTCGATGGCGGCCGCCGCCGCGATCGCACGGATCGTCGCCGCCTGGTATCCGCTGGCAGCGAACTGTTCGCGGGCGGCCGCCAGGATCGCGGCCTTGGTGGCATCGGAGCGGCGCGGCGCCGGGGTGTCTGGGCTCATCTTTCGATTCTAAGTCAACGGGTGTTGACTTTTCTTCAGCTCTCGCCTAACGTGTCAACAGTTGTTGGCAAACAGTTGTTGACTACCTCAGGAGAACGCGATGTCCACGAACCTGTCCCCGAACGAACCGCTGACCGCAACGACCCCGCAATCGACCGACTTCGATACCGACGTGCTGATCGTCGGCGCGGGCCCGACCGGGCTAACCCTCGCGGCGGCACTGGCCTCGGCCGGCATCCGCACGACCATGATCGACCGCCTCGCCGAAGGCACCAACACCTCGCGCGCCGCAGTCGTGCACGCTCGCACGCTCGAGGTCCTCGAGCCGCTCGGCGTCTCGGGCACCCTGGAAGGGCTCGGCATCCGCGCCCAGCGCTTCACGATCCGCGACCGCGACCGCGTGCTGGTGCCGATCGAATTCGACCGGCTGCCGTCCCGCTATCCGTACACGCTGATGGTTTCGCAGGCGGTCACCGAAAGCGTCCTGCTGCAGCGCTACACCGCGCTCGGCGGCCGGGTGCTGCGGCCGCGCACGCTGGTCGCCCTGCGCCAGGACGAAGGCTCGGCCACCGCGATGCTCGACAACGGCGAGCGCCTGCGCGCCCGCTACGTCGTCGGTGCCGACGGCATGCACAGCGCGGTGCGCGAGCGCGCCGGCATCGCGTTCAGCGGCGGCAACTACGGCGAATCGTTCGTGCTCGCCGACGTGCGCCTGAGCGGCGGCGTGCCGCACGACGAAGTGGTGCTGTACTTCTCGCCGGCCGGCATGGTGGTGGTCGCGCCGCTGCCGGGCGGCCTGCACCGCATCGTCGCGACGGTCGACGAAGCGCCGAGCGAGCCCGACATCGCGTTCGTCCAGGCGCTGCTCGATGCGCGCGGCCCCGAGCGCGAGCAGGTGAGCGTCGAGGGCATGACGTGGAGCTCGCGCTTTCGCGTCCAGCACCGTGTCGCCGATGTCTATCGGGCCGGCCGCGTGCTGCTCGCCGGCGATGCGGCCCACGTCCACAGCCCCGCCGGCGGCCAGGGCATGAACGCCGGCATCCTCGATGCGATGACGTTGGCGACCGCGCTGACCGGCGCGCTGGCCGGCGACGAGTCGGCCCTCGATGCCTACGGCGCCGTGCGCCGGCCCATCGCCCAGCAGGTTGTCGCGTTGGCCGACCGGCTGACCCGGCTGGCGACCGTGCGGCCGCAGTGGCGCGCACTGCGCAACGTGATGCTGCGGACGCTGTCGCGGCTGCCGGCGTTCCGGCGCAACCTGGCGTGGCGGCTGTCGGGCCTGGTCTACCGGTGACTCGGCACCGCCCAGGTCTTCAGCGAACAGCGCTCGCGATGCGCGGCCCCATCGCAAGCAGCCGGTCGATGCAGACTTCGGCGAGGCCGGCGACGATGGCGCCGAAGCGCGCCGCCGGCGTTTCGGTCAGCTGGATGGTCCGGTAGCGCCTGGCGATTCGAAGCGCGCGCCGGGCCGCGTCGACGGCCTGTGGCGTCGCGACGGAAAAGGTCGATGAAATGAGCATGCGAGTCTCCCGATCGTCCTCACTTGCATTGAGATGAGTTCAGCGCCAGCACGTGAACCGCGCAGCGTGCGCCGGCATCGACCCAGCGCTGGCACAGGCCCCAGCCGGCCGCTTCGGCCAGTACTTCGAACGGCGACAGCCCATGCCGATAGGTGCGGCCGACATGGATCGTTTCGCCCGCGCCGAACTCGAACAGCCGGCCGAGCACGCGAACCCGCTGCGGCGTGCGGCTGACCAGCAGGCAGTCGCAGCGCCGGCCGGTGGCATCTGAGCGGAGTTCCTCGCGATAGCCGGCCGGATCGAAGTCGCCGCCGAGCTCGCGATTGATCCGGGCCAGCAAGCGCAAGCCCGGACCCGACGCGAGCCCTGCAGCGTCGTGCCGCGTTTCGATCGACGTCGAAGCATGCGGCAGCAGCGGCGTGCCGACAACGAGCCGGGTTCGCGCGCCGGCCATCGACGCGATCCGTCGCAGCAGCGCCGCCGCATCGTCCGGTGCGATCGAGCCGATCCGCCGGGCCGGAACGACGACAAGCGTCGGGTCCTCGCCTACGGTTGAAGCGGGAGAGCAGGGCAGCGCCGCCAGTCGCATGAAGTCTCGCGCCACCAAATGAATCGACAAGGTCGGGAATCGCTGCTTCAAGTGCTGCGCCGCTGCGGCGAGCGCGAGCGCAGACGCGTCGATCGGCATGCAAAGCCGCGGCGCTTCCAGTGCGGCGAGCAGGCGATCGACGCCGGCGCCCATTCCGCCGCCCCAGACGACGACGTGCGCGCCGGGTCCGACCTCCGACGCGATCTCGCGCGCGCAGCGATCGAGGATCAGCGTCTCGAAGTGCGATGCGTCGCCGTCGGACGAGGCGATGCCCGCTTCGACGCGATCGACATCAACCTCATCGGCGAGCCACTCGGACGGCATCGCCCTCGGCACCGCCTCGAGCCCCGCGAGGACCGCCCGCGCGAAGCCAAGGTCGTGATGCGATGCGGCGTTCAGAGTCACGGCCCGCACCGGCATTCTTTGCCCATCGCGATCCGACGCCGCCACCGTGGCCTCGGGCGGCACCGGCGCATGGCGGATGCGGCCCGGCCTCACGGCGAACCCCGCAACGGCGTCAGCTCGCCGAGCAACGTCGGGATCAGCTCGCTCACGGTCGGGTGGATATGGACAGCGCGCTCGATCACCTTGTACGAGGCGCCGGCGGCCATCACGTCGAGCAGCTGGTGCACGATCTCGTCGCCCTCGATGCAGAGCAGCGACGCACCGAGGATGCGTTCCGTCTGCGCATCGACCAGGATCTTCATGAAGCCCTGCGTCTCGCCGCGTTCGCGCGCCCGGCCGACGCGGCTCATCGGCATCGTGCCGACCAGCGCCGGCCGGCCGGTCGCCAGCACCTCGGCTTCGCTCATTCCGACGCGCCCGAGCGGCGGGTCGGTGAACAGCGCATACGCGGGGATGCGCTCGGCGACCGTGCGGTCGGCGCCGTCGAGCAGGTTCGCCGCAACGATCTGGTGGTCGTGGTACGCGGTGTGCGTGAAGGCGCCGCGACCGTTCGCATCGCCGAGCGCCCAGACGCCGGCGGCGCTGGTGCGCAGCGCGTCGTCGACCCGGATGAAGCCGCGTGCATCGGTCTCGATGCCGGCGCGCTCGAGCCCGAGGTCGTCGGTGTTCGGCCGACGGCCGACCGCTGCGAGCAGGTGGCTGCCGATCACCTCGTGCGCCCTGCCGCCGGCGTTCAGCGCGATCCGCACCGCGCTGCCGTTCTCGCCCCGGCTGACCTTCGCGCAGCGCACCGACAGGTGGAACTCGATCCCTTCGCGCTCGAGGATCGCCTGCACCTCGCGCGAGACCTCGCGGTCCTCGCGCGCGATCAGCCGGTCGGCGACCTCGACCACCGTGACGCGGGCGCCGAAGCGGCGGAACATCTGCGCGAACTCGAGCCCGATGTAGCTGCCGCCGGCGACGATCAGGTGCTCCGGCACGATGTCGAGCGCCATCAGCGAGGTGTTCGTCAGCACCGGCACGTCGGCGATGCCGTGCCAGTTCGGCAGCACGGCGCGGCCGCCGACGTTGATGAAGATGCGCTCGGCGCGCAACGTCCGTCCGTCGACCTCGATCGCATGCGGGCCGCCGAAGCGCGCATGTCCCCAGATCAGGTCGAGGCCCGGGATGCCGGCGATCCATTTCGTCAGGTTCTCGACCGACTGGCCGACGACCCGGTCCTTGCGTGCCTTCACCGCCTTCATGTCGACCCGCACCGGCCCGCCGACCTCGATGCCGTAGTCGGCGGCGCGTCGCACGATGTGGGCCGCTCGTGCGCTGGCGACCAGCGTCTTCGTCGGCATGCAGCCGTCGTTGACGCAGGTGCCGCCGAGGTGTTCGCGCTCGATCAGCGCCGTCTTCCAGCCGACCTTGGCCAGCCGCGCGGCCAGGAACGGACCGGCCTGGCCGCTGCCGATCACGATGGCGTCGTATGCATTGCTCATGAGGTCTCCTTCGGCCGCGGACGTCGATGCGACCGCGTCGTTCTCATGTCTGCCCATCGGGCTAGCGGCTGCGGATCGTCGACGTGATCGACTCGACCACGCTCGACGCCTTCGCGAACTGCTGCTCGCGGTCGGCGATGTGGTGGCGCTGCGCGATCCACGCGAAGTCGGTGTACGCAGCCCACACGGTGCCGGCCTCGTCCTGCAGCACGAGCAGGCGGACCGGCCAGTCGAGACCGGAATACGGGTTCGAGGTCAGGAACTGCGCGCCGAGCGGCGGATTGCCGAAGGTGAGCAGGGTCGAGGGGCGCAGCGCGATGCCGGCGTCGGCGGCGAGCTTGGCCTGGTCGACGGCCTGGAAGAACTGGATGCCCTTGTCGGCGATGTCCTTCTTGATGCGGGCGACGGTCTCCTCGACCGAGTAGGCGCTGCGCACCTTGACGAGGCCGTCGGCCGTCGGCGCGCTGCTCGTCTGGGCTTTCGCGAAACCGGTCGCGAGGATCAGCACCAAGCCGATGAAGAAGGCGGAAAAGCACTGTCGGATGAAGTTCAGCATGATTGGCTCCGTGGATCTGCAGAAGGTGGGATGCGGCGCCGGCGCGGCGGGTCCGCCTTCTCGGCGGATCGCCAGGCCGCCACGCTCACATCATGTGTTCGTCCATCTTGGACGCGCCGGGGAACAGGTCGACCGAGATCAGCACGGCCGGCTTCGTGCCGGTGTTCTGCCACCAGTGCGAGGTGCCGTTCTTCTCGGGCGCGACATCGCCGCTGCGGTGGGTGATCGGCACCGCGCAGTTGCTGGCGTACTCGACGACTTCGCCGGAGACGATGTAGATCATCGCGGGCCGGTCGTTGTGGCTGTGCCAGGGCACGACGCCGCCCGGCTTCATCTCGAGCTGGCGCAGCCGGAACTGGCGGCCCTGCAGCGCGAGCGGCTCCTTCGACAGGTCGGTGCTGTAGCGGACGACGTCGGTGACGTCCTTCGGCATCGACGGGCCCTGCTTCTGGCCGAGGCCGTCGGCGACGCGCTTGTCGGTCGGGCACTCGCCGGCGGCCGCACTGGTCGCCGCGAGGCAGAGCGCGCCGATCAGCGCGCCGAACACGGCGACGCGGGGCCAGATCGCGGGGCGGTAGAGGTTGATGACGTTCATGGTTCGAGCTCCTGAAAGTTGGGTTGACGGGCGCTTCGCTTCACGAGGTCGAGGTCTGCGTTGCGCTCCGGGTGCCACTCTGGCGGCGCACGCTCACGCTACGATCAACGAAAAGTCACGTCTTCGTCACACCGTCGGCAGCGCTTGCGCGCTCGCCGTGGCCGACCTCGGAGGGTTGAGCGGGGCGAAGGTTTCAGGCTTCCGGGAGGGTCATGGATTCCGACGGCGAACGGCTGGCGCTGCTCGGTCAGACCGACGCGTTCGTGCTCTGGCGCGTGCGCGGCGCTGCACCCGATGACACGCTGCTCGTCAAGTCGGCGCGCCGCGTGCCGCCGCGTGCCGATGACACCCCGAGCCTGCGGCGCGAATGCACGCTCGCCGCGAGCCTCGACGCGATGGCCGCGCTGCGCCCGCGCTGGGTCGAGCATGCCGGCGCACCGAGCTGGCATTGCGACGATCCGGGCGGCGGCCTGCTCGCCGCGCCGGCCGAGGGCGCCGGCCGGCCAATCGCGGAGGCGATCGCGATCGGCCGTCAGCTCGCCGGCGTGCTGGCCGAACTGCATGGTCGAGGCGCGGTGCACGGTGCGCTGCGCCCCGAATCGGTCCTGTACGAGCCGGACAGCCGGCGCGCCTGGCTCGTCGACTTCGGCGACGCGACGACGAGCGGCGCGGCGCGCATTCCGTTCGCCGCGCTGCCGGCTGATCGCCTCGCCTATCTCGCGCCCGAGCAGACCGGCCGCATCGACCGGCCGATCGACGGCCGCACCGACCTGTACGCGCTCGGCATGCTGCTCTGGGAGCAGCTCACCGGCGGCCCGGTGATCCGCTCGGACGACCCGCTCGCCTGGATCCACTGGCACCTCGCCGGGAGCGCGCGCACGCCGTCGGAACTCGACGCGCGAATTCCGACGCCGCTGTCAGCGGTCGTCATGAAGCTGCTCGCCAAGTCGCCGGAGGAGCGCTACCAGAGCGCGGCTGCGGTCGCCGACGACCTCGAGCGCTGCGAACGCGAGTGGGCGCTGCACGAGCGCATCGAGGCCTTCGAGCCCGGCCGTCGCGATGGCGCCGGCCGGCTCGCGATGGCACCGCGCCTGTACGGCCGCGAACGCGAGGTGCAGGCCCTGCGCGATGCGTTCACGGCGATCTGCGGCGAGCGCGCGCGCGCCGCGATGCTCCTCGTCGAAGGCTATTCGGGGATCGGCAAGACCGCGCTGATCGAGCAGCTCTACCGGCCGATCGTGCGGCGGCAGGGCCTGTTCATCTCGGGCAAGTTCGATCAGGTCGTGCGCAGCGTGCCGTTCGGCGCGCTGATCCAGGCGTTCCGCGGCCTCGTGCGCCAGCTTCTCAGCGAAAGCGAGTCACGCCTGGCGCGCTGGCGCAGCGTGCTCGGCGACGCGCTCGGCAGCCACGGCGGCGTGCTCGCCGAGGTCATCCCCGAGATCACGTTCATCCTCGGCGAACAGCCGCCACCGGCCGCGCTGCCGGCGCTCGAGGCGCAGAACCGCTTCCAGCGGATGCTGCAGAACTTCGTCGGCGCGCTGGCCCGGCGCGAGCACCCGCTGGTGATCTTTCTCGACGACCTGCAGTGGGCTGACGCGGCCACGCTCGCCCTGCTCGAGCCGCTGCTCGCCGACGGCGAAAGCCGTTCGTTGCTGCTGATCGGCGCCTGTCGCGACAACGAGCCCGACGGTGCGCCGCAGCTGGCGCGCGCCCTCGCCGACTTGCAGAGCGCCGGCGTCGGCGTGCAGCGCATCGTGCTCGGACCGCTCGCGCTCGACGACGTCGCGCGGCTCGTCGCCGACGCGCTGCAGTGCGACGTCGAGGCCGCCGGGCCGCTGGCGTCGCTGGTGCTGGCGAAGACCGGCGGCAATCCGTTCTTCGTCTCGCAGTTCCTGATCGCACTCGAACGCGACGGCCACCTCCGCTTCGATGCGGCCGCCGGCCGCTGGCTCTACCGCATCGAGCAGATCGCCGAGGCGCCGCTGGCCGACAACGTCGTCGAGCTGATGACGCGCAGCATCGGCCGCCTGCCGCCAAAGACCCAGTACGCGCTGACCCTCGCGGCCTGCATCGGCAACCGCTTCGACAGCGCGACCTTGGCGACCGTCAGCGAGCAGTCGCAGGCGGCGACCGCCGCCGACCTCGCGGACGCGGTCGCCGAAGGTCTCGTCGTCGCTGTCGCCGCCGACGAGGCCGGTACGCCGACCTTCGCGTTCCTGCACGACCGCGTCCAGCAGGCCGCTTACGCGCTGATCCCGACCGAGCGCCGGCAGATGCTCCACCTGGCGATCGGCCGCCTGCTGCGCGGCCGCGCCACGCCGATCGAGATCGAGTCGCGCCGTCTGTTCGACGTGGTCCACCACCTGAACCTCGGCCGGTCGTCGATTCGCGCTGCGGATGAGCTCCACGACCTCGCCGCACTCGATCTCGAGGCCGGCCGGCGCGCCCGCTCGTCGACCGCGCGCGACGCCGCGCTCGCGCTGTTCGAGATCAGCCACGCGCTGATGCGGGCTGGTGGCGGCGACGCCGATCCGATGGCCTTCGAGGTCGGCCTCGAGCTCGCCGAGAGCCGCTACCTGTGCGGCCGCTTCGACGAGGCCGAAGCGCTGATGGAGACGCTGTCCGCCCAGGCCGCGAGCCGGATCGAGCGCGCGCGCATCGTGCGCCAGCGCATCGTGCAGATCGAGAACATGGCGCGCTATGCCGAGGCGCTGGCGCATGCGCGCGAAGGCCTCGCGCTGTTCGACGTGATCTTCGCCGACGACGCCGCCGGCAAGGACGCGGCGCTCGAACGCGAGATCGCCGCGATCGACGCGCTGCGCGCCGGACGGCCGATCGCCGCGCTGCTCGAGCTGCCGCGCATGGCCGACGCCGAGACGCGCATCGTGATGACGATGCTGACCGACGTCTGGTCGGCCGCCTATATCGTCGGCGATCCGACCCTGGCCCGCCTGATCTCGGCGACGCTGGTCCGGCTGTCGCTCGAACACGGCAACGTCGAGGAGTCGGCGTACGGCTACGTCACGCACGCGATCACCGTCGGACCGATGCGCGGCGACTACGCCGCCGCGTACGAGTGGGGCACGCTCGCGCTCGCCGTCAACGAGCGCCTCGGCGATGCGCGTCGGCGCGCCAAGATCCACCAGCAGTTCCAGGCCCACGTCGCGCTGTGGTGCCGGCCGTTCGCGACCTGCATCGCGCATGCGCGCGAAGCCTGTCGCAGCGGCCTCGAGAGCGGCGACTTCCTGTACGCGGCCTATGGCGCGGCGACCGAGACGTGGCCGGCGATGGCCGCGACCGCCGACCTCGACCGCTTCGTCCGCGATCACGCGCCGAGCGTCGCGTTGGTCGAGAAGCTGAAGAACGCGCCGTTCGCCGACTCGCTGCGCGCGCTGCTCGGCTGGGCTGCGGCCCTGCAGGGCCGGACCGCGCATCCGCTGTCGATGGCGAGCACCGCGTTCGACGAGGACGGCTACGTTCAGCGCTACGCCGACAACCCGTTCTTCACGACGATCCACGCCGTCGCGCGGCTGCAGCTGTGCTGCCTGCTCGGCAGCCCGGCCGAGGCGCTGGCGGCGGCCCGTCACAGCGCCCGCACGGCAGCGCTGCTGCAGGGCACGGTCTGGCCGGTCCTGCACGACTTCTGGCATGGCGTCGCGGTGGCCGCGAACGTGGACGGTCCGGCCGACGCCGAGTGCGCTGCCGCGCTCGACGAGCTGCGTGGCAGTCATGCGGCGTTCGCGACGCTGGCCGGCCACTGCGCCGTCAACTACCGCAGCCAGACGCTGCTGCTGGCCGCGCAGATCGCCCGCCTCGAAGGGCGCGACGCGGAAGCGCTCGAACATCTCGGCGCGGCGATCGAGTTCGCCGCGTCGAACACGCAGCCGCTCTACGAAGGCCTCTCACACGAGCTGGCCGCACGCCTGCGCACAGCCCGCGCCGAGCCGCGCCTCGCGCGGCTGCATCTCGACGCGGCCGTCGACGCGTACCGCACCTGGGGCGCCGCGGCCAAGGTCGAGCGCCTGCTGCGCGAACGGCGCGCCGGCGTCCGCGACGATGCAATCGTTTCAGCGCGCGCGTCGGAGCCGACGGCATCGAGCGATCCCGGCGCACCGGATGCAACGCCGAGCGGCGACGGCCTCGACCTGCACAGCGCGATGAAGGCGGTGCAGGCGATCGCCGCTGAAGTCGACTTCGACCGCCTGGTGCCGCAGCTGATGCAGATCGCGCTCGAGAACGCCGGTGCCGAGCGAGGCGGCCTCGTGATCGAGACCGAGCACGGCCCGCTCGCGTGGACCGCTTCCATCGAAGCCGGTGACGAATCGCGCGACGCCGGCAGCGCGCTCGAGGACTGCACGGACCTGCCGGTCTCGCTCGTCAACTACGTGCGCCGCACCCACGAGAGCGTCGTCCTCGGCGGCGCCGCGATCGACGATCGCCACGGCGACGATCCGTACATCGCGCGGCGCCGGCCGCGGTCGCTCGCCTGCCTGCCGGTGCAGCGCAGCGGCCGGCTCATCGGCGTGCTCGCGCTCGACAACTCGAAGGTGGCCGGCGCGTTCAGCGAGCCGCGGGTCGCGATCCTGCGGATCCTGGCGTCGCAGGCCGCGATCGCGATCGAGAACGCGCGCCTGGTCGCCGGGCTGCGCGACGAGGTCGACGAGCGCCGGCGCGCGCAGGACGGGCTGGCGCAGGCGCTGGCCGAGGTCGAGCGGCTGCGCGCCGAAGTCGAGGCCGAGAACTCGTACCTGCGTCGCGACCTGATCGCGAACGTGTCGCACGACCTGCGCACGCCGCTGGTCTCGATGCGCGGCTACCTCGAGGTCCTGTCCGCGAAAGGCGACGCGGTCGGCGCGACCCAGCGCGCCGAGTACCTGGCCATCGCGATCCGCCAGAGCGAACACCTGGCGCGCCTGATCGACGAGCTGTTCGAGCTCGCGAAGCTTGACTTCAAGGGCATCACGATCGAGCGCGAATCGTTCGCGCTGGCCGATCTCGCGAACGACGTGCTGCACAAGTTCAGGCTCGCGGCCGAGGGCCATGATGTCGGCCTGCAGGCCGACGTCATCGCGCCGCTGCCGCTCGTGCATGCCGACCTCGGCCTGATCGAACGCGTGCTCGAGAACCTGATCGGCAACGCGCTGCAGCACACGCCGGCCGGCGGGTCGGTCCGGCTGCAGATCGAGGCGACGACCCGCGGCGTCCGCATCGCGGTGGCCGATACCGGTGCCGGCATCGCCGCCGCCGATCTGCCATTCGTGTTCGATCGCTACTACCGCACGGCCGATGCGCGCCGCCGCACCTCGGCCGGCGCCGGCCTCGGCCTCGCGATCACGAAGCGGATCCTCGAGCTGCACGACACCCGCATCGGGGTCGAGAGCGAACGCGGCCGCGGGACCTGCTTCTCGTTTTGCCTGCCGGTCGGCTGACGTTCAGGACAGCGGGATCGATCCGGATTCGGTCAGCGCCAGCTTCCAGAGCGCCTGCGATCGCTCGATCTCGGCGGCAGCGCGCGCCAGGAAGATCCGGTAGATCGAATCGACGAGCATGTCGTCGCCGCGCGGCTTCGAATCGAAGAACGCAAGGTGGCCGAGCATGCGGCCGTCGCTCGCGATGATCGGCATGCCGAGGAACGACTCCCAGCCGGCCTCGCGCGGGAACAGGTGGGCCAGCCCTTCGCGGTGGAAGCAGACGCGCCCTTCGGCGACGACTTCGGCGCACGGCGTCCCGGCGAGCGCGTACTCGAAGTTCTCGGTGCGCCCCTTCGCCGCCGACCAGACCGCGAGTGTCCGCACGCGCGTCACCGGCTCGTCCGCGCATTCGGTGATGAAGGCGCGCTCGACGTCGAGCGCGCGCGCGAAGTGGCGGACCATCGCGTGGAAGAACTGCTCGCCGTGCGCGCCGGCGGTGCCTTCGGCCACCGCGTCGAGCACGGTCTCGATCCGCTTCAGGCGCGTCACGTCGGTGTCGAGACCGACCATCCGGTACGGCGCGCCGCTGTCGTGCCGGATCGCGATGCCGCGCGACAGCACGTGGCGGATGCCGCCATCTTGATGCACCAGCCGGACCTCGTGGTCGAAGCGCGCGTCGCTGCCGGCCAGATGGCGCGCCAGGGCGTCCTCGAAGCGCGGCCGGTCGTCCGGATGAATACGGCCGAGCCAGCCGGCGCGGTCGTCGGAAATCTGATGACTCTCGAAGCCGAGCATGCTCTTCCAGCGCGGTGACAGCTGGACCGCGTTCGAGCCGAGGTCCCATTCCCACACCCCGTCCTGGCTGCCGCGCAGCGCGAGCAGGTAGCGCTGCTCGGTGGCGCGCAGGTCGGCTTCGGCCGAGGCCCGCGCAGCGTCGCTGCGCTCGATCGACGTGCGCTGCGCTTCGCAGCGCTCCTCGAGCCGTGCGAGCTGGCTGGCGAGCGCGCCCTGCTCGGCCTGCGAGCGGCGGTTCAGGGTCCAGATCGCCAGCAGCGCGCAGCCGAGCGTCACGATCGCCGGCGCCGTGCCCGGGCGCAGCGCGGCCCACGCGATCGCGAAGGCGAGCGCGAGCAGCGGCATCAACGTCGAGGGATGGGTGAGCATGCTGGTCCTCCCGGATGTCGTTGTCGGAGTCGCGGTCGTTCGGGTCGTCATCGGCTGGAGCGCCATCAGGCGACCGCGTCGCGCGCCGAATACGCCGGCGCCGCGCTCTCTGTCGGCGCGGCGAGCGGCAGGTCGAAGCGGATTCGCGTGCCCTCGCCGACCCGGCTCTCGACCGCCAGCTCGCCACCGTGCAGCTGGACGATGCGGCGGGCGATCGCGAGACCGAGCCCGCCGTGGCCGCTGATCCGGTTCGCGCTGCCGACCCGTTCGGCACGGTAGTAGCGGTCGAACAGGCCGGGCAGATCGGCCGCGGCGATGCCCTCGCCGGTGTCGGCGACCGTCAGCACGGCGCGGCCGTCGGTCGCCGCCGTGGCGAGCGTCACCGAGCCGCCGCTCGGCGTGTGGCGCAACGCGTTCTCGACCAGGCCGGCAAGCACGCGCTCGGCGAGGCCGATGTCGGCGCGTACGCGCAGCGACGGCGATGCGGGCGCGCCCGCATCGCCGCACGCCAGCCGGACGCCGCGCCGTTCGGCATCGAGCGAAAACTTCTGCACCACGTCGTGAGTCAGCTCGGCGATCGCGAACTCCTCGACGTCGGGGCGCATCCCCTCGGCCTCGAGGCGGGTCAGCTCGAACAGGTCGGCGACCAGGCGGCCGAGCCGCTCGCTCTGGCGTGCCGCGGTCTGCAGGTAGTTGCGCGCTTCCGCGCCGGACAGGTCGTCGCGCAGCAGCAGGAGTTCGAGGTAGCCCTGCATCGACGCGAGCGGCGTGCGCAGGTCATGCGAGACGTTGGCGAGCAGCTCGCTGCGCTGGCGCGTCGCCTGGTCGAGC
The DNA here is from genome assembly GCA_039922395.1 of Caldimonas sp. Lineage (GTDB taxonomy): Bacteria > Pseudomonadota > Gammaproteobacteria > Burkholderiales > Burkholderiaceae_C > Schlegelella_A. Next base: position 11,477 of record JBDSAB010000108.1, on the reverse strand, counting down.
GCCGCCTGCTGGCTCGACACGCGCTCGGCGAGACGCTCGATGCGTGCGGCGAGGCGGTCCAGCTCGTCGCCGTCCGCGACGACGCCGCGGAGAGAATGCCCGCCCTGGCCGCGCTCGATTGCATCGAGCGCCGCGGCGATCCGCTGCAGCCGTCGCTTGCGCGCGTGGAACACGACCAGCGCCCCCAGCAGCGCGACTGCGAGGCCGCCGATCGCCAGCGGCATCGCGACGTCCGGCGCCGGCCGCGGTGCATCGGCGCCGGAGGCGAGCATCAGCAGCAGCACGGCGGCGCCGGCCAGGATCGCCGCGACTCCGACCGCCACCTGCATCGAGAGCGACTTCAACGCGGCAACGGTCATGGCCGCCGATCGGCGAACTTGTAGCCGACACCCCAGACGGTCTGGATGAAATCGGGATTTGCCGGGTCGCGCTCGATCTTGTTGCGCAGGCGGTTGATGTGCGAATTGACGGTGTGCTCGTAGCCGCTGTGGCTGTAGCCCCAGACCTGGTCGAGCAGCTGCGCGCGGGTGTAGACGCGGCCCGGACTGCGGGCGAAATGGGCGAGCAGCTCGAACTCCTTCGCGGTCAGCTCGACCGGCCGGCCGCCGACCTGCGCCTCGTGGCGGTCGAGGTCGATGCGCAGGCCGTCGACTTCGATCAGCGGCACCGCCTGGCCCGCGCTCGCCGCCGCCTTGGCCGCGGCGAGGTGCTCGGCGCGCCGGAACACGCCCTTCACGCGAGCCGCCAGCTCGAGCATGCTGAACGGCTTGGTCAGGTAGTCGTCGGCGCCGAGCTCGAGGCCGAGCACGCGATCGAGCTCGGTCGACTTCGCGGTCAGCATCAGGATCGGCGTCTGCTGCTCGGCCGCGCGCAGGCGCCGGCAGATCTGCAGGCCGTCGAGGCGCGGCAGCATCACGTCGAGGATCACGAGGTCGTAGCGGCCGGCCTCGGCTTCGGCGAGGCCAGTGACGCCGTCGTCGATCAGCCGGCTCTCGCAATCAAGTTCGGCGAGCTGCAAGGTGACGAGGCGCCCGATGTCGGGATCGTCCTCGATGACGAGCACGCGGCGCGTCATGCCGAAGCCTCCTGGATGGCACGCGTCGAGTGCGCTGCATGCAAGGTGCGCGATGTGGCTTCTTCATGGCCGCGGTCGGTCGGCAGCCACACGCGGCAGAAGGTACCCAGCCGCAGATGGCGCGCAAGCACCGCGCCGAAATCGAAACCCGGATCGAGAGCGAGCGCCGCGACGACGGCCTCTGCCAGCGGCCGCTCCTCGACGAGCGTGCGAAGCCAGCACGCCTCGGCGGCGCCGAGCGAGCGGAACTCGATGTCGTCGTCGCGCCGCGCGACGAGGAGCTGCACGCCGCCCTGGTCGAGATGCACCGAGGCCGCACTGTCGGGCTGATTGGCCTGCCAGATCGCGAGGACCGGGTACGGCGATTCGACGAAGCGCAGCGCGGGCTGCAGCGCCAGGCGAAGCGACGGCTGGTTCGCAAGCGGCACATCGGCGAGCACCGCCGGATCGAACGCGCCGTCGTCGGCCTCGTGGTAGACCTCGTGGCAAGCCCACTCGAGCGCGGCGACATCGCCGAGATACGGCAACGCGTCGAGCGCGGGCAGCGAGCGCAGGAAGTCCGGTAGCTCGCGGCCGAAGTCGTGCAGGTTGCCCGAGCGCGACGGATAAGTCGGGATGAACCGACGCGCGATGTCGGCGAAGCACGCCGCACCGACCAGCCGCGCGACGACGGGGTAGACCGCTTCGAGCGCAGCGCGCAGGCTGGCCTGCACGTTGTTTCGATAGACCTGCAATCGACGCATCGCCGACACCCCGTCGCCATCGCGCAGCAGCGCCACCGCACGCGCGGTCGGCAGCGCGCCGCCGGCCAGCAGCGCGTCGAGAAAGCGCGCCTGCATCTCGGGCAACGCGGGCATCGACGTCTCAGGCAGCGAGTGCATCGCAGGCCTCGTCGTGCCATTCGGGGCGCGCCGACTCGGCGAGCATCGAGTCGGCGGTGTACGCCTCGATCAGCAGCGTCTTCAACGGCGGCAGCTCGGCGTCCCACTCGATCAAGGTCGGCACCGGGCCGAACCGTTTCAGCGCGGCACGGTACAGCGTCCAGACCGCGTCGGCGACCGGCCGACTGTGGGTGTCGATCAGCAGCTCGCCGCCGTCGAAGCGGTTGCAGACATGCCCGGCGAGGTGGATCTCGTGGACGATCCCGCGCGGGAGCGCGCGCAGGTAGGCCCCAGGATCGAAGCCGTGGTTGCGGCCGGCGACGTAAATGTTGTTGACGTCGAGCAGAATCCCGCAGCCGCTGCGCCGCGCGACCTCGGCGAGAAACTGCGGCTCCGGCATCGCGGCGTCCGCGTACTCGACGTAGCTCGACACGTTCTCGAGCAGGATGCGGCGGCCGAGCCGGTCCTGGACCTGCTCCACGCGGTCGACGACGTGGTCGAGCGCCTCCTCGGTCAACGGCAGCGGCAGCAGGTCGTTGGCGTGAACGCCGCCGACGGAAGTCCAGCACAGGTGGTCGGAGACCAGCGCCGGCTCGAGCAGGTCGATCAGCTCGCGCAAGCGCGCCAGGTAGCGCGAGCTCAGCGGATCAACCGAACCGATCGACAATCCGACGCCGTGCAGGCTCAGCGGATGGTCGCGCCGCGCACGCTGCAGGAAGTGCAGCGGCTTGCCGCCGCGGCCGAAGTAGTTCTCGGTGTGCACCTCGAAGAAACCGACGGCCGGACGCGTCTCGACGAACTCGGCGTGGTGCTCGGCGCGCAACCCGATGCCGGCGCGGGGTGGCAGGCTCGTGCGAAGCGGTGGCGGGAGACTCATCGGTGCGGTCCTCGATCGGTCGGGATTCTAGAAATCGGCAGAGTCCGGAAGCCGCGCGTGACCGAAATGTGAGAACTGTGGAGCGGGCGGATCGACCTGCCGCGCCGTTCAGCTTCCGTGCGGCAGCGCGTGGACCTCGGCGCGGCCCTGGATCGCACGCTGCAGCCCAATCGCGGCGCCGATCGCGACGCACATCGTGCCGAACGCAAGCCAGGCGTACGGACGCAGCAGCGGCAGGCCGACCAGGATCAGGCCGTCGTTGGCGCCGGGTATCAACAAGGTGCCCCAGCCCATCAGCACGCCACCGCCGAAGCAGCGCGCCAGCTGCGCCGGCGTGACGCGGCTGCTGCCGAAGCGGCCGGCGGTCCAGCCGCCGTAGACGGCGCCGCCGAGCAGCGCCGCGAACAGCGCGGCCCGGATCGCGACGCTGTCGGCCATTCGGTGCGCGAGGTCGAACAGCAGCTCGGTGTAGGCCCAGCGGCCGGCGAGCAGCCAGGTCGCGACGAACGTGATGCCGATGACGATCGTCGCGGCGTGCGGCGACCAGACTTTGGCGCCGAGCTGGCGCGCCAGCCCGCTCCAGCGCCCGGCACCGCCGTCATGGCGCGGTCGTGCCCGGACCAGGCGCCAGACCGCATAGACGCTGAACGCGACCGCCGCGATACCGGCGATCTGCAGCAGCGGCGCCGGTTCGGCGAGCGGGTGCGCCGTCATGACCGGAAACAGGGGGCCGATGCTGAGGCAGCCGACGAAGAAGCCGAGCGGCGTGGCGACGTAGGCCCACTGACCGGAGCCGAAGCGGGCGATCGCGCCGAACACGCAGGCGCCGCCGAGCCACGCGCCGAGACCGAGCAGCACGCCGCCGACCACCGTCCATGCGGTCACCGCGTAGCTCGCCGGCATCGCCGGCAGCCGGCCGAGCGCGGCGGCGATCGCGAGCGCGCCGGCGACCCACAACGACGCCTCGAGCATCGCGGCGAGCCGGTGCGCACGCCGCTCCGCGACGATCTCCTCGACCGCGGCGACGGTGCAGGTGCCGCCGCGCTGGATCGCGTAACCCATCGCGAACACGCAGCCGAATGCCAGCACCGGCGCGACAGTGCCGAGCATCCCGTTCACGCCGGCGCTCCCGCAGCGGCACGGTGGAACTTGCAGACCTCGACGATCGAGCGGTTGCTGTCGATCGCACCGGTCAGCGACTTGATGAAGCCTGTGCGCAGGTCGAAGACCCAGCCGTGGATCGCAGGCGCTTCGCGCGTCGCCCATGCCTTCTGCACGACATGGGTCTTGCCGAGGTTGTAGACCTGCTCGATCACGTTCAGCTCGACCAGGCGGTCGAAGCGCGCGGCGTCGTCCAGTGGCGCAAGCTGCGGCCAGAAGTAGTCCTGCGTGTCCTTCACGGTGCGCAGCCAGTTGTCGATCAGGCCGTGCGGCTGGTGCCCCATCGCGGCGTGCACGCCGCCGCAGCCGTAGTGGCCGCAGACGATGACGTGCCGGACCTGCAGCACGTCGACCGCGTACTGCAGCACCGACAGCAGGTTCATGTCAGTCTGGACGACGAGGTTCGCGATGTTCCGGTGCACGAACATGTCGCCCGGCTCGGTGCCGGTGATGCGGTCGGGTGGCACCCGGCTGTCGGAGCAGCCGATCCACAGGAACTCCGGATGCTGCCCTTCGGACAGCCGCCCGAAATACGCGGGATCGACCCGCAGCTGCTCGGCGACGAAGGCGGCGTTGTTGCGCAGCAGCTGGTCGATGCGCGCGATCATGTCGTCGCCCCGACGGTGTGGGCGAGCGGGACGCCCAGGCTGTGCTCGATCACGCCTTCGATCGGATCGGCAGGCTCCTGCCACGGGGCCTGCGCGATCATGCGCATCGTGTCGGCATAGCCGGCCTCGCGCCGGAAGCGGATGCCGGCCGGGGTGAAGTCGATGTCCTTCGTGTGATCCTCGTTCTCGAGGCGCGGCGCGAGGAGATGGGCCACGTGCATGATCGTGCCGCAGCCCCACGCCGCCAGCTCGCGGACAGCCTCGTCGTTCTTGCGGCTATCCGGAATCTGGCCGTGCAGCTCGCGGATCACGTGGCGCAGCCGATGGATCTGCTTCTGGCGCACGATGTGGCTGTCGGCGCGGCTCGCGAACTGGATGTCCTTGGTGCGCGCCATCACCTCCCAGATCGACTGCGGCTCGGCCGCGGTCTGGTGCCAGACGTTGACCGCGAAGATCAGCGAGTCGCGGCGCGGCTTGTCGTCGAGCACGGCCTCGATCGGCGTGTTCGAGTAGATGCCGCCGTCCCAGTACGGCTGCCCGTCGATGCGGATCGCGCCGAACGCCGGCGGCAGCGCGCCCGAGGCCATCACGTGGTCGACGCCGAGCCTCTCGTTGCGGGTGTCGAAGTAACGCATCTGGCCGCTGACGGCATTGACCGCGCCGACCGTCAGGCGGGTCTTGCAGTCGCACAGGTACTGCCAGTCGATCAGGTCCTCGAGCGTCTGGCGCAGCGGCGCCGTGCTGTAGTACGAGGCCGCCTCGACGCCGACCGCGGCCTTGGTGCCGCGCAGCGCCGCCAAGTTCGGTGTGAAGAACGAAGGGATGCCGCGCATCACGGTGTTCATCGTGCCGAGCAGGCTGGACAGGCCGAACACATCGAACGGACTCTCGACGAGGCCCTTCTGCTCGACCTCGTTCCAGAACGTGTTGAGGCGGTCCATCCGGTTCGCCGGCGCGTTGCCGCACAGCAGCGCCGCATTGATCGCGCCGATCGACGTGCCGATGATCCAGTCGGGCTCGATGCCGGCCTCGTGCAGCGCCTGATAGACGCCGACCTGGTAGGCACCGAGGGCACCGCCGCCCTGCAGCACGAGCACCGCCTGGCCGGGCAGGCCGCTCTTCTTCGAAGGCGAATACGCGGCATCGGCCGGCACCACCGTTGCGAGCGCCGACGCGGCGGCACCGGCACCGAGTGGACGCGCATCGCGGTGCCGCGCCGGGCGCGGCTTCATTGAAGTACCCATGCGCTCCTCCCTGCGGATTGATCGAGTCGTTGCAGCCATGATGAACCTTTCAGTGTTGGGTCCAGCCGCCGTCCATCGCGAGCGCGGTGGCGGTCATCGACGCGGCGGCGTCGGACGCGAGGAAGACCGCGAGCGCGGCGAGCTCCTCGACCCGCACGAACTCCTTGCGGGCCTGATGGACCAGCAGCACGTCGCGCACCACGTTCGCTTCGGAGATGCCGTGCGCCTTGGCCTGGTCGGCGATCTGCTTGTCGACCAGCGGCGTCTTCACGTAGCCCGGGCAGATCGTGTTCGACGTGATGCCGAACTCGGCGAGCTCGACCGCGACGGTCTTCGACAGGCCGATCAGGCCGTGCTTCGCGGTGACGTACGCCGCCTTGTACGGCGACGCGGTCAGGCCGTGCGCCGACGCGATGTTGATGATGCGGCCGGAACGGCGTGCCTTCATGTCCGGCACCACCGCCTTGATCAGGTGGAACGCCGACGACAGGTTGATCGCGAGGATCGCATCCCACTTCGCCTCGGGGAACTCCTCGACCGGCGCGACGTGCTGGATGCCGGCGTTGTTGACGATGATGTCGACCTTGCCGAACTCGGCCTGGGCGAACGTGGCCATCGCGCGGATCTGCTCGGGCCGGCTCATGTCGGCGTCCGAGTAACGCACCTTGACGCCGAAGCGGCGCTGCAGTTCGGCGCGCGTGAACTCGATCTCGTCGGCGTTGCCGAATCCATTGAGCATCACGTCGGACCCTTGCTCGGCGAACGCGCGGGCGATGCCGAGACCGATCCCGCTGGTCGAACCGGTGACGATGGCTGATTTCTGCTTGAGCATGTGGATCTCCTTCGAAGTGGATGAGTGATTTCAGACGGCGCTGCGCGGCGGCAGCGGGATGACGGTATGGGCGAGCGGCGATGGCATCGGCATGGCGCCGGCGTCGGCGTCGGCCTCCTGCGTACGCGTGAAGCGCAGGTGGGTGATGTCGGCGGCGAAAAACATCGCCCAGGTCCATTCGACCCAGATGCGGACCTTGCGACCGAGCGTCGGCATCTGCATCAGGTAGTAGCCGCGCCACAGCAGCCAGGCCGGCAGCCCGGTGAAACGCAGGCCGAAAAGCTGGGCGACGCCCTTCAGGTGGCCGGTCGTCGCCATCATTCCCTTCGAGGTGTAGCGGAACGGCCGGGTCGCACGGCAGCGCACGTGGGCCGCGATGTTGCCGGCCAGCGCCTTCGCCTCGGCGACCGCGAACTGCGCGGTCGGCGGCGCGTAGGCCGGTGGTCCACCGAATCGACTGGGCTGCGACGCAGCCCCGTCGACGCGGATCGATGCGCAGTCGCCGAGCGCCCAGACCTGGCTCAGTCCCGGCACCGAGAGGTCCGGCGCGGTGACGATGCGGCCGCGGTGCAGCGGCAGGCCGAGCTGCTCGACGAACGGATTCGGCCGGGTGCCGATCGTGCAGACCACGTTCGCGCCGTCGAGGCGCTCGCCGCTCTCAAGGGCGACGCCGTCCGCGTCGACGCGCGCGGCGCGCGCCTGCAGACGGATGGCGACGCCGCGCTTCATCAGCGACGACAGCGCGGCGCGACCGAGAGATTCGGGCAGCTCGAGCAGCAGCCGGTCGGCACCTTCCAGGACCGTGACCCGCAGCTCGTCGGCGGCGACGCGCGGGTAGTAGCGACGTGCGCCGCGCAGGAAGTCGGCCAGCGTGCCGGCGACTTCGACACCCGAGAAGCCGCCGCCGATCACGATGAAGTGGCCGAGGCGGCGCCGCACCGCCGGATCGCTCTCGAGCTCGATGCGTGCCATCCGCTGCAGCACGCGATTGCGGATGTGCATCGCGTCGCCGATCAGCTTGAGCGGCAGCGCATGCTCGGCGAGACCGGGCACGAGGTCGAGGCTGGCGCGGGTGCCGAACGCGAGCACCAGGTGCTCGAACGGAATGGGCTGCGCGCCGGCCAAGGTGTTCGCGGTCAGCACGCGCTGCCTGAAGTCGACGGCGGTGGCGCGCGCCATGATGAAGCGGCTGGTCCGCAGCATCTGACGGATTGGAGCGACCACGTGCTCCGGGAAGACCGCCGCGCCGACCACTTCGGCCAGCATCGGATTGAAGGTCGTGTAGCTCTCCTCGCTGACGAGCACGATCCGGTGGTCGGCCGGCAGCCGCGTCTCGAGGCGGCGGGCCAAGGTCGTGCCGGCGAAGCCGCCGCCGACGATCACGATGTTGCGGACGTCGCTCATGGCGGCCTCCTTCATCCGCCTTCAGCGCGCCGCGCCGAACAGGCGTCGGCCGAGCAGGCGGTCGAGCGACAGCGCGCCTGGCCCGTGCAACAGGGTGACCAGCAGCAGCAGGCCCCAGGTCTGGTGCTGCATCAGCCCGGCCGCGCCGAGATCGGGATAGGAGACGACGGCGATGATGTTGAAGACGAACAGCACGAACGCCGCGAACCGCGAGCCGAGGCCGAGCGCGAGCAGGACCGGAAAGAACAGCTCGACGCCGGTGCCGAGGAAGGCGGCAGCTTCGGGCGGCAGCAGCGGCACGGCGTATTCGTTCTCGAACAGCGACACGGTGCTGCTCCAGCTCGCGAGCTTGCTGAGGCCGGATTTGAAGAAGACGCTGGCGACGAGCAGGCGGACGGCGAGGTCGGCGAGCGGCGCGAGCGTGTCGAGGCGCGCGACGACGCGCGACCCGAGGTCGGCGAGCCGCGAAGCCGGGCTGCCGGGACGGAACGCCATCGCGTTCGAGGTGATGGATGCAGTTGGCACGATCGACTCCTTGCAGGCGCGCTGCGGCGCGCACGGGGGATGGACCGACGAAGCGACGAGGCTTCGCTTCGCGGCGACCTTGGGCTCAGCCCTTCTTGACGGCGGCGGCGCCGCCGTGGATGTTCTCGGGCTTGTTCGTCAGCTTGCCGCCGGCGATCTTTTCGCAGGTGCCGCTCGGCACGAGGATCCAGGCTTCGGGGTCGCGGTCGGCGGTCGCGGTGCCGGCACAGGCGCTCTTGCTGGTGCCGCAGTCGTTCTTGCCCGCCTTCGTGATGCCGGCGCATTTCTCGGTGTCGCCCTTGGCGGCCAGCGCGGTGTTGGCGACGCCGGCGAGGCCGATCGCGATCAGCGAAGCGATGCTGCCGTGCAGGAGGGGATGGATGGTGTTCATGTCGGATCTCCAATGGGTTGAGGGGTTTCGCCGGATCGGCCGCTGCAATCTGAGCAACGTCCTTTCCTGGAGAAGGAATGTCGGCGTCGCGACTCACGGCACCATCAACGAAAGCTCACGTTTTGATCACGTTGCGGCGGCGTCGGCGACGGCGTAACGTGACGCCGGGACCGCTCCGATGAACCTCGCCGCCACCTCCGCCGCATGCGCCGCCGCCCTGCTCGCCGGCGCCCCGCCCGGGTCGGCTGCCGGCGCGCCGCTCACCTGTGCCGACACGCTGAAGAAGGTCGAGAAGCAGATGGCCGATGCGGGGGTCCGCCAGCCGCAGCTGAAGATCGTCCCGAAGGGCTTGTCGGGGAGTGCCCGCGTGCTGGCGAGCTGCGAGAACGGCACCCAGCGCATCGTCCAGCGCGCTGACGCCGACCCATCCGCACCGAAGCCCGGGCCGGCTGCCGACGGGCGCGCACCGGCGAAGTCCAGGTCGTGACGCGGAGTCCGCGGTGACGCCGATCGAGTGCCGCAAGGTCCGCGTACACGGCCGCGTGCAGGGCGTCGGCTTCCGCGAAGCCTGCATCGACGCGGCGCGCCTCGACGCGCTTTGCCGCTGGCTGCGCGACGGCGACCCGCCGGGGCGCGTCGACCGCATCGACATCGAGCCGGTCGAGCCGCCGTTTCCGCGTTGCGACCGCTTCGAGCGCATGCCGACAGCGTGAGCCGGGCCGTCGTGCGCCGAAGCGCGAAGGGCGCGCACACTGGCGCTCGATCCTGAAATGCAACGATCCCCTTCTTCACCTTCACAGAGACCCGCATGACGCCGACCCTCGCCGACCGCCGCGCCGCCTTCCGCGCCCTCCATCGAGAGGGCTGCTTCGTACTGCCCAATCCGTGGGACGTTGGCAGCGCGCGCCTCCTCGAAGGCCTCGGCTTCAAGGCACTGGCGACCACCAGTTCCGGCCATGCCTGGTCGATCGGCCAGGCCGACGGCGCGGTATCACGCGCGACGACGCTCGCCCACATGCGGGCCCTCGTCGAAGCCACCGCGCTGCCGGTGAATGCCGACTTCGAGAGCGGCTTCGCCGACAGCGCCGACGGCGTCGCCGAGAGCGTGCGGATGGCGATCGCGACCGGCGTCGCCGGCCTCTCGATCGAGGACTCGACCGGCGACCCGAACGATCCGCTGCGGGCGCTCGACGATGCGGTCGCGCGGATGCGCGCGGCGCGCGCCGCGATCGACGCCGCCGGCGGCGACACGCTGCTGGTCGGTCGGGCCGAGAACTTCTTCGTCGGCCGCCCCGACTTCGACGACATGCTGCGGCGCTTGAAAGCCTACGCGGAGGCCGGTGCCGATTGCCTGTACGCGCCCGGTATCCGCAGCCGCGAGCAGATCGCCGCGGTGGTCGCCGCAGTCGCACCGAAGCCGGTCAACCTGCTGATCGGCTCGGCCAGCGAATTCAGCGTCGCGGATGTCGCGGCGCTCGGTGTGCGGCGCATCAGCGTCGGCGGCGCACTCGCACGTGCGGCCTGGGGCGGCTTCCTGCGCGCGGCGCGCGGCATCGCCGAGACCGGCCGCTTCGACGGCCTGGCCGATGCAGCCTCGGGGCAGCAGCTCAACGCCTTGTTTGGAACGCCGGCCGAGACGCCATCGAGCCCGTCGCCCCCCGCATCGTGACGCGGTGACGCGAGCGGCCCGGCATCCATTCCGCAGCTCGCCGCGTACGATGCCGTGTGGCCACCCGCTCGACCGCCCATCCATCCGACGCTTTGCGCCGCAGCGCGGCGTGGCGGACGACGATCTGGCTCCTGATCGGCCTGATCGCGATGCAGGTGATCGGCCTCGGCATCCTCGCGGTGATCGGGCCCGCTCACACCCATCGTGCCGGCATCGAGCCGAGCCGGCTCGTGCTCGAGGACTTCCGGCGCGGCCCGATCCAGACTTTCCGATCCACGAGCCACGTCGCGAGCGCCTTCGGCCACGTCCATCGCTTCGACGGGGTGCTGCGCCACCACCATGCACGCAGCGACACGACGGTGGTGCTGGACGATCGCGACGCGTTGCTGCAAGCGGCTGAGCCGGGCACCAGCCCGACCTTGACGACCGTCGTCGGCCTGCCGCCGGAAGCGACCCGTTCACTTGCCGAAGCGACAGCCGATGCACTGCCGCGCCGGACCGCCTGGTCCTGGCGGACCCACGACCCCGAAGCCGAAGAACGCCCTCCCCGCTCGGCTTGATCGCCCGGCAACGTTCCGGCCGGCGGTCTCCCGACCGTCGGTACGGCGACCCCCGTCGGGCGCGATCGATGAAGCGCTCGCCATCCGGCCTTTCACGGACCGATTGCGAGCCACTCCAGACGGTCTCCGGAGCCTTGCATGTTTCCTTCCCGAAGACGCGGCGCGTCCGTTCGCCGCGCGTCGCTCGCTGCCGTCGTGGCACTCGTCCTCGCGCCCAAGCTGAACGCCCAGACTCCGCCGTTGCCGGCAG
>JBDSAB010000107.1:0-13625 GCA_039922395.1 Caldimonas sp. | reverse complement strand
CTTCACGGGCGCTGGCCCAGTCGCCGATCGAGAGGCGCGCGAGCGCCAAGGTCGACAAGGTCGCTGCAATGTCGACCGGGTTGCCGAGCCGGCGCCGCAGGGTCAGGCAGGTCTCGAGCATCTGCTTCGCCTCGCCGTAGTCGCTCTGGCTTTCGGCGAGCGCCGCGCCGACGTAGAGCGCGTGGGCCTGGGCCAGGTCGGACGCCTCGATCTCGGGCATCGCAAGCGCGGCACGCACCATCGCCCGGCCTTCGGTCGAGTAGCCGCGCAGGATCCAGAAGCCGAGCATCGCGACCGCGAACTTGACCGCGATGAAGGGATCGACGCCGCCCGACAGCGAGAACGTCATCGCGCCGCGCAGGTTGTCCAGCTCGGTCTCGACACGCTGCACCCATTCGGCCTGCTGCGGGCCCTTGAGGCCACGGTTCGCCTCCTTGGCCATCGCGAAGTAGTGGTTGCAATGGCGCGTCTGGGTGTCCGCCACGTTGCCGCCCTGCTCCTCCTTCTCGCGCGCATAGTCGCGGATCGTCTCGAGCATCCGGTAGCGAGTGCCTTCGTCGCGCTCGTCGAGCATCACGAGCGACTTCTCGACCAGCGAGCCGAGCACATCGAGGATGTCCTCCGGCACCAGCGGGTCGGCACCGCAGACCTGCTCGGCAGCCGGCAGGTCGAAGCCGCCGGCGAAGACACCGAGGCGGCCGAGCGCCGTCTGCTCGCCCGGATTCAACAGGTCGTACGACCAGTCGACCAGCGACCGCAGCGTCTGCTGGCGCTGCAGCAGCACCCGCCCGCCGCCGGTGAGGAGCTTGTAGCGGTCCTTCAGGCGCGCATTGATGTCGGTCACCGTCAGCGAGCGGATGCGCGCCGCCGCGAGCTCGAGCGCGAGCGGGATGCCTTCGAGCCGCGCGACCAGCTCGGCCACGGCCGGTGCTTCGCGCTCGGTCAGCGCAAACGCCGGCTTGTGCAGCTGCGCGCGCTCGACGAACAGCCGTACCGCGGTCGACCGCCCGAGCGCCTCGAGCCCGTCGCCCTGGCGCGGCACCGGCAGCGGCAGGATCGGATAGGCCTGCTCGCCCGGCACCCGCAGCGCCTCCCGGCTCGAGGTCACGATGCTCACGTTCGGGGCCGCGCGCAGCAGCGCGGCCGCAAGGTCGGCGGCCGCCTTCACGACGTGCTCGCAGTTGTCGAAGATCAGCAGCGTCTTGCGCGGCTTCAGGTGGTTGCACAGGCTCTGGATCAGCGGGCGGCCGGGCTCCTCGTGCACCTCGAGCACGCGCGCCGCCTCGGCCGCGACCAGCACCGGGGCCTGGATCGGCGCGAGGTCGAGAAACCAGACGCCGTCCGGGTAGTCGACCATGACCTCGTCGGCGAGCTGCAGCGAGAGCCGGGTCTTGCCGAGCCCGCCCATCCCGAGCAGGGTCAGCAGCCGGGTCTTGGCCAGCATCGCCTTGGCGTCGGCGAGTTCGCGCTCGCGGCCAAGGAACGAGGTGACCTGGAGCGGCAGGTTGTTCGGGATCTTTTTCACCGGCAGCCAGCGCTCGCCGACCCGGACGACAAGGTAGCCCTTGTCGCCATCGAGCGGCGCCGCGAACGACGCGCCAGGCTCGGCGATCTCGAAGATCTCGAGCGGTTCGGTCAGCCCCTTCATCGCCCAGTGGCCGTGCGATTGCACCGCCAGCGCAGTGGTGCCGAGTGCGCGCTGCGCTTCGGCGGTGAGCAGGATCTGGCCGCCTTGGGCGAGCGCCATCACCCGGGCCGCGGTCGGCTTCGAGATGCCGTCGACCTCGAGCGGCTTGGCACCGCGCCGGATGTCGTCGGCGCTGTTCTCGCGCAGGATCACCGCACCCACATGCAACCCGGCGCGCGCCTTCAGCGGGATCGGCAGGCCGGCCAGCGCGCGGTGGTATTCGCCGGCGTAGGCGACCGCGTCGGCCGCGTCGTCGAACAGCAGCAGCATGCCGTCGGTCTTGTCGATCTCGCGACCGCGATGGCGCGGCAGCAGGTCGCGCGCGACGCGGTCGTGCGCCGCCCACAGCGCGGCGATGGCCGCGTCACCGAGCGACTCGGACAGCTTCGTGCTGTCGACCACATCGGTGAGGAGCAGGGCCCGGACGTCGCTCATCGAACGCAGGCCGCTGGCTCCGGGCGTCGTCGCGCACCCCGGGCGGACCGGGCGTTACGCCATTTCCACGATCGCATCATTCAAGGCGGCGACGGTCGAATCCGTCGGTGAGCGCCGGCCCGCGGCGGGTCGGCAAGCCGCTACTTTAAAGGGCGGACCCCCGTTCTCGACCAGTCCCCCCAGCGCACGGCGGATTTGTGGGTGAACGCCGACGGACCCCGCCCCAGCTTCGATCGCGAGCCGGAGTCATCGCGGCAGGCCGAGCCCGCGCTGCGCGATCAGGCTGCGCTGGATCTCGTTGGTGCCGATGCTGATCACCCACATCAACGAGTGGCGCAGGCCCTGCTCGTAGCGGCCGTGGCGCAATGCCCCCGACGCGCCTTGCGACAGCGCGGCGCGAGGACCGAGGACGTCGAGCGCGGCCTCGCCGAAGCGTTCCATCAGCTCGCCGGAGAAGACCTTGCTGATCGCCCCCATCTCGGGGGGAGTCGTTCCGCCGGTGGCCAGCTCGGCGCAGTGGATCATCAGGCGCCGGCCGACCTCGATGTCGGCCGCGAGCGTGGCGATTCGGTCGCGGACGAGAGGGTCGGCGCGGAACGCCCCTTCGCGCGTCGTCGTCTCGCGCACGTCGCGGCAGAGCAGATCGAACGCATGGGCGACCTTCAGCACGATGCCGCCGCCGACCAGCCCGCGCTCGTTGGCGAGCGCATCGGTCAGCACCTTCCAGCCGCCGTTCACCGGCCCGACGATGGCATCGGCCGGGACCCGCACGTCGTCGTAGAAGATGTTCGCGAAGCTGCCGTCGTACATCGTCGTCGCGGGCTTCACGCTGATGCCCGGCGCATCCATCGGCACGATGAACATGCTGATGCCGGCATGCGGAGGCTTCGCCTCGCGATCGGTGCGGGCCGCCAAGAACATGTACTTGCCCCACCACGTCGTGGTCCAGATCTTCTGGCCGTTGATGACCCAGTGGCCGCCGTCCTGATCGGACACGAACGTCGCGCTGGTGCGCAGCGAGGCGAGGTCGGAGCCGGCCTCGGGCTCGCTGTAGCCCATGCCGTGCATCGCCTCGCCGCGCAGGATCTCGGGCAGGTAGCGCTGCTGCTGCGCCGGTGTGCCGTGCATCATCAGCGCGTTCGCTTGCACCGCGGCGCCGATCCGCGGCGCCTCGGCGCGCTCCATCACCTCGATGAAGGCAAGCTGTTCGAGCGGCGTCCGGCCCTGCCCGCCGAACTCGTGCGGCCAGCCGAGGCCGAGCCAGCCGGTCGCGCCGAGGTCGCGCGCAAAGGCGGGATCGAACTCACGGTCGTGAAACGGCTTGGCATCGAACGCCGCCTTGCGTTCGCCGCTCCAGTGCTGCTGCAGCCAGGCGCGCACTTCGGTGCGGAGAGTGTTGCCGGCCGCGCCGAGGTCATATTCGGGCAGCACCGCGCGCGGATCATCGAGCAGATGGGCGGCCAGCTCGCGGCACGCCGCAGCAGCGCCGCCGAACGCCAGCGCGTCGAGGTGGGCGCGCTTGAAGTGGCGCGGCGCCTCGTGCTCCTCGGCATAGCCGATCGCGCCGAACGCGTGATGGGTCTCGAGCGAGACGCGCCGCAAGGCCGGGCCGCCGAACGCGACCGCGGCCGCAGCGAGGTAACGCCATGCGACGGCGCCGAGATCGAAGCTCTGCGCCGCATGCTCGAGCGTCAAACGAACGCCTTCGAGGCTGATCAGCGCATCGGCGAGCTTGTGCTGGACCGCCTGGAAGCGGCCGATCGGCTGGCCGAACTGTCGACGTTCTTTCGCGTACTCGACCACCATCTCGAAGGCGCGCCGCGCCGCGCCGTGCGCGCGCGCCAGCACGGCGACACGGGCGACCCGCAGCAGGTCGTCGATCACCGTCGCGTCGAGCGGCACGAAGGTCGCCGGCGCGCCGTCGAGCACAACCTCGGCCAATGCATCGGCGCCGAGCGCGCGCGTGACGGTGACGCGTGCTGCCGGCGTGCCGAGCTCGACGATCGCCAGGCCCGATGAGTCGTTCCGGGCGGCCGGTTGTCCACGTGCGTCCGGCAGCGCTTCGCGCGCCGCGACGACGAGATGCGTCGCCCCGACCGCAGCGTCGACAAAGCGCAAGGTTCCACTCGCCGTCGCACCGTCGCGCCACATCAGCGCGCCAGCATCGGCATTCGGATCGAACGCGCCGAAGCTCCAGCAGATGCGACAGGCGCCGCCATGAAGGCCGTCGAGCCGCCCGCGGGCCGCGGCGGCTGGCCGATCGTGGCTCGACGTCGCAGCATCGTTTGGCACCGCACCGCTCTCGCGCACGGCCGATGCACCCATTGCGACGTCGCTCAGCGCCATGTTGGCCAGCACCGCACCGAGCAGCGGTGCCGGGCAGGCCGCGCGACCCATTTCCTCCATCGCGATGGCAATCTCGCGCAGGCCGCCTTCGCTCGGATCGCTGCCGAGGCTGGCGACACCCTGGTCGACCAGCGCCGACCAGATCGCGGAGACGGCGTCGGACCGGGAAGCCCGCACGACCGCATCGACGGCCGGCCAGTGCGTCTCGAGAAAGCCGCGCAGCGAGTCGCGCAGCATCGTCCGCTCTTCGGTCCCCGGCAGCGTCGCCGGGTCGAGGGCCTGCCGTTCGATCATGCGCGCGCCTTCCCGAACACCCCCTGCTCGCGCAGCGCCGCGAGCTCGGCCGCGTCGAGGCCGAGCCGGTCGTGCAGCACCGCGTCGGTGTGCTCGCCGAGCCCGGCGATGAACGGGCGCGCCGCAGTCGGCGTCGCCGACATCCGGTACGGCACGTTCGCGACCTTGAAGGCCGCGCCGCCCTCGCCCATCTCGACGAACAGTCCGCGCTCGGCGCATTGCGGATCGGCCATCGCTTCGGCGACGCTGCGGTAGCGCGAGCACGGCACGCCCGCCTTCATGAACACGGTTTCGCATTCGGCGCCGGTGCGCTGCGAGGTCCAGCGCTCGATCAACGCGAGCAGTGCCGGCCAGTTGGCTTCCTTGGTCGCCATCGTCGAGAAGCGCGGATCGGTCTTGCCCTCGGGATAGCCGATGGTGTCGAACAGCACCTCGAGGTTGCGCTGCGTCACCGCCGCGACCATCACGTAGCCGTCGCTCGATCGCACCGGCTCGTAGACCTGGCGCGGCCGATCGGGCGGGAATTGCGCCGCCTGCATTTCGTAGATCAGCATGCCGAGCACCGAATCCATCAGCGAGACGTCGATGTGCTGGCCGCAGCCGCTTCGTTCGCGCTCGTAGAGCGCGAGCTGGATCGCGCCAAAGGCATACGACGCCCCCATCACGTCGGCGATGAAAATGCCGTTGTTGGCCGGCCGGTCGCTGCCGCGCTGGTACTGGTTGTAGGCGACCTCGTAGCCCGACGCGGCATGGATCACCGGCGCATAGGCGGGCGCCCCGGCCATCGGCCCGCTCTGCCCGAAGCCGGAGATCGACGCATAGACCAGGCGAGGATTGGTTGCCGCGAGCGTCTCGTAGTCGAGGCCGAGCCGCTTCATCACGCCGGGTCGGAAGTTCTCGACGACGACGTCGGCCTGCGCGACCAGTTCGCGCGCCAGGCGCTTGCCGTCGGCGGTCTGGAGGTCGAGCACGATGCTCTGCTTGCCGCAGTTCATCGAGGCGTAATAGGTGCTGACGCCGCCGCGCAGCGGCTCGCGCTGGCGCACGACATCGCCCTCCGGCGGCTCGACCTTGACGACGTCGGCACCGGCATCGGCGAGCATCCGCGTGCACATCGGCCCCGACATCACGATCGTGAAGTCGACGACGCGCAGGCCGGCGAGCGCCGCGGGACGCTGCGGCGCGGAAAGCGAGGATGCTGGCATGCTCATGGAAGGTTCGCTCAAGTGCGTGCGCCCGCCGAGCGCCGATGCGGACGCTTCGGGGCGCAGGGTGAAAGCGCAGGAGCCGCGACGCCGAGCCGTTCGGCATCGCGACCGCCGTGCGTCTACTGGCCGAAGACGGGCTTCCGCCGCTCCTTGAATGCCTTCGTCGCTTCGCGGTGGTCGGCGGTCTCGAACGTGACCTGCTCGAGCGCCATCGACGCCTCGAGCAGATGGTTCGCACGCTCCTTGAGGACCTGGTTGATCGACAGCTTGGTCCAGCGGATCGCCCAGGTCGGACCGTGCGCGAGCTCATGCGCGATCGACTGGGCCTTGCCGAGCACCTCGCCCGGCGCGACGCAGTGGTTGACGAGGCCGATGCGCTCGGCCTCGCGGCCCTTCAGCAGGGTGCCGCGCATCAGGTATTCCTTGGCTTTCGAAACGCCGATCAAGAGCGGCCAGATCACGGTGCCGCCGTCGCCGGCGACGAGGCCGACCTTGTTGACGTGGCTGTCGCCGATGCGCGCGTCCTCCGACATCACGGTGATGTCGCAGAGCAGCGCGATCGTCGCGGCCAGGCCGACGCAGTCGCCGTTGATCGCGCAGACGATCGGCTTGTCGAGCTCGAGCAGTCGGTTCACGAGGCGTCGGCTGACCATCGGGTCGTGCACTTCGCCTTCCTCGAGCACGTCGCCGCCGGGCCGCTCCGACATCGCCTTGACGTCGCCGCCGACGCTGAAGATCGAGCCGGCGCCGGTCAGCAGGATCGCGCTGACCGACATGTCGTCGGCAAGGTCGTCCCAGATGGTGCGCAGCTCGCGGATCAGGCGCTGGTTGATTGCATTGCGCGCGTCGGAACGGTTCAGGGTGACGGTCGCGACCTTGTCGGCGACCTCGATCTTCAGGTCGTGGTAGTTCTCGTAGCGGGACATGGCAGGACTTTCGTTAGGGGGTTGGGGAGATCACGGCCACCGGGTCAATCGGAGCGGATGTTGTTGTCGCGGATCACCGCCGACCAGCGCGCGACTTCGTCGGCGGTCATCTCGGCGACACGCTTGGCGGACGCGGTCTTCGGGATCACGCCGAAGCTGGCGAAGCTCTTCTGCACTTCGGGCAGCTGCACCGCCTTCGTGACCGCATCGTTCAGCTTGGCGACCACGTCAGCCGGCATGCCGGCCGGCCCGACGATGGCGAACCAGCTTTCCGCCGCATAGCCGGGGTAGACCGAGCCGATCGTCGGTGCGCCGGGTTCGAGCGGCGACGGCTCGGCCGAGGTCACCGCGAGCAGCTTCAGCCGCTTCTGCGCGATGAACTCGTTCATCGCGGCCGATGGCGTCGTCACCAGCAACTGCACCTCGCCGGCGATCACTGCCGTCGTCGTCGGCCCCTGGCCCTTGTACGGGATGTGGGTCATCTTCACGCCCGCCTTCGAGGCGAGCAGTTCGGTGGCGAGCTGGCCGAACGAGCCGACGCCGGCCGACGCATACGAGACCGGGTTCTTCTTCGCGTACTCGATGAACCCTTTCAGGTCGGTGACCGGCAGCGCCGCCGGGACGACCGCGACCATCGGCGCCGACGAGACCAAGGCGACCGAGGTGAAGTCCTTCTGGCCGTCGTAGTTGGCGTCCTTCTGCACGAACGGCACCACCGCGAGGTTGCCGTTGTTGACGAAGAACAGCGTGTAGCCGTCGGGCTTGGCGCGGATCACCTCGCGCGCCGCCAGAGCGCCGCCGGCACCCGCCTTGTTGTCGACGATCACCGGCTGGCCGAGCGCCTTCTGCAAGGGCTCCTGCAGCACGCGCGCCATGTTGTCGGTCGAGCCGCCGGCGGCATACGGGATGACGAGGCGGATCGGCTTGTCGGGGAAGGCTTGCGCGGCGGCACCGAGCGGCCATGCGAACGCAGCGGCGAGGGCCGCGCAAAGAGCGAGGCGGCGCCTCGTCGAACCGGGGGTCTGCATCGGAATGTCTCCTTCAGTTGCTGAGCAGGTGGCGGGCGACGACGACCCGCTGGATCTGGTTGGTGCCTTCGAAGATCTGCGCCAGCTTGGCGTCGCGCATCATCCGTTCGACCGGGTAGTCGCGGGTGTAGCCGTAGCCGCCGAAGACCTGCACCGCATCGGTCGTGACTCTCATCGCCATGTCGCTGGCGACGCACTTCGCCATGCTGGCGAGCACGTTGAGCTTGTCCCATTCAGCCGCGTCGCCGGCCTGGGCACATTCGTAGACCAGCGCGCGCGAGGCGGCGATGCCCATCGCCATGTCGGCGAGCATGAACTGGACGCCCTGGAAGTCGGCGATCGGCTGCTTGAACTGCTTGCGCTCCTTGGCATAGGCGACCGAGGCGTCGAGCGCGCCCTGGGCGAGGCCGACGCACTGCGCGCCGATCGTCGGCCGGTTCAGGTCGAGCGCTCGCAGCGAGGCGCGGAAGCCCTTGCCTTCCTCGCCGACCAGGTTCTCGACCGGGACGCGCACGTTGTCGAGGAAGATCGGCGTGTTCGGCGCCCCGCGCCAGCCCATCTTCCGCTCGTGGCGGCCGAAGGTGATGCCCTTCATCTTCTTCGGCTCGAGCACAAAGGCGCTGATGCCCGAGGCGCCGCGATCGCCGGCGGTGCGCGCCATCAGCACGATGTACTCGGCCTCGACGCCGTAGCTGCACCATTGCTTGCGGCCGTTGATGACGTAGCTGTCGCCATCCTTCACCGCGCGCGTCGTCATCGCGCTGACATCGGAGCCGGCCTGCGGCTCCGAGATCGCGATCGCGGTGACGACGCCGCCCTGCGCGATCTTCGGCAGGAAGCGCTGGCGCTGCTCCTCGGTACCGAAGTGCAGCAGCGGCATGATGAACATCGTGTTGAGGCCGGCGATCGAGCCGCAGGCCGGCGAGACGCGCGAGATCTCTTCACGGGCGATGCACATCAATGTGAGGTTGCCCTCGGGGCCGCCGTAGCGCTCCGGCACCCACAGCTGCATCAGTCCCATGTCGCCGTAGATCGGCAGCAGCTCGGTCGGAAAGCGGTCGGTCTCGTCGATCTCGGCCGCGATCGGCGCAACATGGCGCTCGACCATGCGGCGGATGCCGTCGCGGAATGCCAGTTGCTCTTCGGTGAAGTTCATCGGTCTCGGGTCTCGCGGTGGAAGTGGTGAAGCGATCTGATTCAGACAGCTCGCAGCGCTCGCTTTCTCAACTTGTTCTTGGTACTTTGAATTAATGGTAGTACCATTCTCCTCGAAAGTCCAGACATGAAATCGACGACCCCGAAAACGGACCCGACCGACGCGATCGCGTTCGATGCGAGCGCGGCCGATCGGGTAGCGCCGACGTTCCAGCCGATCCAGATGCGACGCGCCTTCGAAGAGATCTGCGACCGCATCCGGGCGCGCATCGCCGCCGGCCTGCTGAAGCCCGGCGACAAGCTGCCGGCCGAGCGCGAGCTCGCGCAGCAGCTCGGCGTCGGCCGCAACGCACTGCGCGAAGCGCTGCGCAGTCTCGAGATCGCCGGCATCGTGCGCCTGCAGAAGGGTGCGAAAGGCGGCGCCTTCATCCGCGAAGGCGATGCCGGCCGGATGGACGAGGTGATGCGCGACATGCTGAGCCTCGGCTCGATCTCGGTGGCCGAGCTGACCGAATCGCGCATCCACATCCAGGACCTGGTCGTGCGCCTAGCCTGCGAACGGGCGACCCGTGCCGACCTCGACGCGCTCGCCGCGAACATCGAGCGCACCGAACGGATGACGGCCGACGGTCGTTACCTCGACCGGGTCGAGTGCTCGCGCGAGTTCTACCGGCTGCTCGCGGCCGCCACCCACAACCAGGTGCTCGCGATGATGGTCCACTCGATCACCGAGATCCTGATGCAGTTCGTCTACGTGCGCGTCTCCGCCGGCGGCAAGCCGCAGCCGAAGCTGGTCGAGAAGCGCCGAGCGTTCCTCGATGCCTTGCGCCAGCACGACGCCGAGACTGCGACCCGACTGATGCGGCTGCACCTGATCTCGGTGCATCGCCTGCTGGAGCCCGCACCCGCTGAGCCGCGGCTTCGCACCGCGGCGGCCTGACGACCGGAGCTTCAGCATGCCGCCACGCCCCACTCCCAACGCCGAGGCCCTCGAAGGCCTGCGCGTCCTCGACTTCTCGATCATGGTGGCGGGCCCGTACTGTGCGCGGCTGCTCGCCGACATGGGTGCCGACGTCGTCAAGATCGAAGCGCCGGAAGGCGACGACATGCGCCTGCGCGCACCGCTGCGCGACGGCCAGAGCGCCTACTTCGGTCAGCTCAACGCCGGCAAGCGCAGCCTCGCGCTCGACCTGAAGAATGCCGACGCGATCGCGCTCGCACGCCGGCTCGCCACCCAAGCCGATGTCGTCATCGAGAACTTCCGGCCCGGCGTGATGGATCGCCTCGGCCTCGGCGCAGCTGCGCTGTGCGAGCTCAGTCCGCGCCTCGTCTACGCGTCGATCTCCGGATACGGCCAGGAAGGCCCGGCGGCCGGACGTGCGGCCTACGCGATGATCGTCCACGCCGCCAGCGGCTTCGACCGCACGCTCGCTCGCTACGCCGGCGACCGCGAGCGGCCGGCCCACGGCGCAGTCTTCGTCGCCGACGTGCTCGGCGCGATCTTCGCGTACGGCGCGATCCAGACCGCGCTGCTGCAGCGCACCCGCACCGGCACCGGCCAGCACGTCGACGTCGCGCTGATGGACAGCATGCTGAACCTGCTCGTCTACGAGTTGCAGGAAGCGCAGTTTCCGGTCCCGACCGCACGGCCGACCTACGGGCCGGTCGCGGCCGCCGATGGCGACCTGTTGATCGTGCCGATCACGGCGCGCAACTTCGCGGCGCTGTGCGACGTGACCGGGCTCGCCGAGCTGAGGACCGATCCGCGCTTCGCCACGCTGCCGACACGCAATGCGAACTGGAGCGCGATGATGCAGGTGACCGAACGCTGGACCCGCGAGCGCAGCGTGGCCGACTGCATCGGCGCGCTCGAGGCCGCCGGAGTGCCGTGTTCCGTTTTCGGCGACCCGGTCGATGCGCTCGACGATCCGCACCTCCTCGAACGCGGGCTCTTCGCGCGCATCCACGACGCGGCCGGCGCCTTCACCGGCGTCAATCCGCCGTGGCGCATGTCGGGCGCGCGCGCGGAGCTGCGCGGCCGCATCCCGGGCATCGGCGCCGACGTCGAGGCCACCCTGAACGACTGGCTCGCGCTCGATGCCGGTGCGGTCGATCGGCTGCGCGCGGCCGGCGCTTTTGGCAGCATGCGGGCATGAGCAACCCGTCTGCGGATTCACCGCGTGCCGACGCCCTGGAGGCCCTGCTGCGCGAGCGCTACAGCTGCCGCGGCTATCGCCCGGAGCCGGTCCCGCCGGCGACGATCGAGCGCATCGTCGCGATCGCGCAGCGCACCGCCTCATGGTGCAACTCGCAGCCGTGGCAGATCCATGTGGCCGGCGGCGCGACCACCGACGGGCTGCGCGAAGCGCTCGGCCGGCATCTCGCCAGCCACCCCGCCGCCCAGCCTGACTTCGACTGGCCCGAGGCCTATCTCGGCGTCTACCTGGACCGGCGACGCGCCTGCGGGTTCCAACTCTACGAAGCGGCCGGCGTCCAGCGCGGCGACCGCGCCGGCGCGGAACGGCAGGGTCTCGAGAATTTCCGCTTCTTCGGCGCGCCGCATGTCGCGATCGTCACGACCGACGCGAAGCTCGGTGTCTACGGCGCGATCGACTGCGGCGCCTGGGTCTCCAACTTCATGCTCGCGGCGCGCGCGTTCGGGGTCGCGTCGATCGCGCAAGCGGCCCTCGCGTCCTATCCCGCGTTCTGGCGCGAGCGGCTCGGCCTCGGCGCCGACCGCCTCGTCGTCTGCGGCATCTCGTTCGGCTGGCCCGACGAGACCCATCCCGCGAACAGCTTTCGCACCGCGCGGGCGACGAACGACGAGGTGCTGCGCTGGATCGAGTGACGGGAGAGCGTGACCTCAGCTGCCGTCCGTGCCGCGCAGGCCGGGGAAATCGTCCTCGAAGAACTCGCCGTCTGACCGCGTTCCGGCGGCACGCCGTTCGGCCTCCTGCTGGCGCAACTGGACGCGGCGGATCTTGCCGGAGATCGTCTTCGGCAACTCGGTGACGAACTCGATCCGGCGCACCCGCTTGTACGGCGCGAGCTGACGCCGCGCGAACGCGAAGATCGCTTCGGCGAGCGCGCGGTCCGGCGTCGCGCCCGCGGTCAGGAGCAGAAACGCCTTCGGCACCGCGAGGCGCAGCGGATCGGGACTCGGCACGACCGCGACTTCGGCCACCGCCTCGTGCTCGATCAGCGCGCTCTCGAGCTCGAACGGGCTGATGCGGTAGTCGGACGCCTTGAACACGTCGTCGGCGCGACCGACGAAGGTGATCATGCCGTCGGCATCGCGCATCGCGACGTCGCCGGTGCGGTAGTGGCCGTCGCGCATCACATCGGCGGTCTTCTCGGCGCTGTCCTGGTAGCCGACCATCAGGCCGAGCGGGCGCTCGGCGAGCGCGAGGCAGACCTCCCCTTCGTCGGCCGGCTGACCGTCGGCGTTCAGCAGGACCACCTCGTAGCCGGGCAACGGCCGCCCCATCGAACCCGGCTTCAGCCGCTGGCCCGGCGAGTTGCCGATCAGCGCGGTGGTCTCGGTCTGCCCGTAGCCGTCGCGCAAGGTCAGGCCCCAGGCGCTGCGTACCTGCTCGATGATCTCGGGGTTGAGCGGTTCGCCTGCGCCAATCACCTCGCGCAGGCTGAGCCGGTCGCGCGATGCCGCGAGGTCTTCCTGGATCAGCATGCGCCAGACCGTCGGCGGTGCGCACAGGCTCGTCACCTTGCAGCGCGCGAGCACGCCGAGCAGGCTCTGGGCCTGAAAACGCACCGTGTTGTAGATGAAGATGCAGGCGCCGGCGTTCCAAGGCGCGAAGAAGCAGCTCCACGCGTGCTTGGCCCATCCCGGCGACGAGATGTTGAGGTGCACGTCACCCGGCTTCAGGCCGATCCAGTACATCGTCGTCAGGTGGCCGACCGGGTAGCTCTGGTGGGTGTGCAGCACGAGCTTCGGCTGCGCCGTCGTGCCCGACGTGAAATAGAGCAGCAGGGGATCGTCGGCGCGCGTCGGGCCGTCGGGCGTGAACGCGAGCGGCGCGGCTTCGGACGCGTCGTAGCGCTGCCAGCCGTCCTGCGGCACGCCGACGCAGATCCGCGTGAAGGTGCCCGTCAGCATCGCAAACTTCGGCACCTGCTCGCTCGCGGCGACGACATGGCGGACATCGCCACGCTCGATCCGATCGCGCAGGTCGTCCGGCGTCAGCAGCGAGGAGGCCGGAATCATCACCGCGCCGAGCTTGATGGCCGCGAGCATCACCTCCCACAGCGCGAGCTCGTTGCCGAGCATCAGCAGGATGCGGTCGCCGCGCCGGACGCCGAGGCCGCGCAGGTGGTTCGCGACCTGCGACGAGCGCTCCGACATCTCGCGGAACGAACGGACGATCTCGGCGCCGGTCTCGTTGACGATCCAGAGCGCCGGTGCATCGTTGCCCTGCGCCATCAGATCGAAGTGATCGAGGGCCCAGTTGAAATGGTCGAGCTTCGGCCAGCGGAAATCGCGACGCGCGAGGTCCGCGTCGTCGCGATGCCGCAGCAGGAAATCGCG
>JBDSAB010000106.1:0-10650 GCA_039922395.1 Caldimonas sp. | reverse complement strand
ACGGGTCGATGTCGATGTGGACGATCTTGCGTTCGACCGAAGCGAAGTGCTTCGGATTGCCGATCACGCGGTCGTCGAAGCGCGCGCCGACCGCCAGCAGGACGTCGCAGTTCTGCATCGTCATGTTGGCTTCGTAGGTGCCGTGCATGCCGAGCATGCCGAGGAACTTCGGATCGCTCGGCGGATAGGCGCCAAGGCCCATCAGCGTGTTGGTGCACGGAAAGCCGAGCAGGTCGACCAGCTCGCGCAGTTCGGCCGAGGCATTGCCGAGGACGACGCCGCCGCCGGTGTAGATGTACGGGCGCTTGGCGCCGAGCAGCAGCTGGACCGCCTTGCGGATCTGCCCGCCGTGCCCCTTGCGCACCGGGTTGTAGGAACGCATCTCCACGGTCGCCGGATAGTAGAACGGCGTGACGGCCTGGGAGACATCCTTCGGCACGTCGACGACGACCGGACCGGGTCGCCCGGTGCGGGCGATATGGAACGCCTTCTTCATCGTCAACGCGAGATCGCGCACGTCCTTGACGAGGAAGTTGTGCTTGACGATCGGTCGCGTGATGCCGACGGTGTCGCACTCCTGGAATGCATCGAGCCCGATCGCCGGCGTCGGCACCTGACCGGTGATGATCACCATCGGGATCGAGTCCATGTACGCGGTGGCGATCCCGGTGACCGCATTCGTCACGCCCGGGCCCGACGTGACCAGCGCGACGCCGACCTCGCCAGTGGCGCGCGCGTAGCCGTCGGCGGCATGGACCGCGGCCTGTTCGTGCCGGACCAGTACGTGGCGGATGGATTCCTGCTTGTAGAGCGCGTCGTAGATGTAGAGGACGGCGCCACCCGGATAGCCCCAGAGGTACTTGACCCCTTCGGCCTGCAGGCATCGGACCAGGATTTCCGAGCCGTTCGGCTCAGCGGAGGGAGGACGCGCCTGCAATGCAGCGGTGCGCGCCAGTTCGGCGGTGGGAGTTTCCATGTTCAACCTTTGTGAATTTCTCTGACGAAAAACCATCGGTGCGCCTCCCCGCGGCCTTGTGAGTCGGGTTCGGCACTCTGAGATCAAAAACGTGACGCCGCGGTTCGGGCGTCTGATTAGCGATCGACCTGTCGTGCAACCGTCGATTATGTCACCGGCGGCGGCCCGGGCAGCGCTCGAGCGGCGTCACGAAGGGCCGATGAGATAATCGCGCCCGTTTGAACGGGGCCTACCGGCGCCTTCCATTGGCATCCGACAAAGAACTATCCGACTTCCTCAAGAGCGTTGAAAAGCGTGCCTTCAAGCGCGCTTTCTACGCCGTTCGAGACGAGGACGCAGCTCTCGACATCGTCCAGGACACGATGATCCGGTTGTCCGAAAAATACTTCGACCGGCCGGCGGCTGAATTGCCGCTGCTGTTCCAGCGCATCCTGTCGAACGCGACGATGGACTGGTTCCGGCGCCAGAAGGTGCGCAACGCGGTCGTCAAGAACTTCTCCGACTTCGAGCCGGCGGGCGGCGACGGCGACTTCGATATCCTCGAATCCCTCGAAGTGCTGGGCGGCTCGCTGGCGTCGGAAAGCGCGTCCGACTCGGTTTCACGGGCGCAGATCTTGCTCGCCGTCGAGGCAGAGGTCGCCCAGCTGCCGGCCCGTCAACGTGAAGCGTTCCTCCTGCGTTACTGGGAGGAACTCGATGTCGCCGAGACGGCTGCCTCCATGGGGTGCTCGGAAGGGAGTGTCAAGACGCACTGCTCGCGCGCGGTGCATGCCTTGGCAAAGGCTCTCAAGGCAAAGGGAATTGCACCATGAACCAGCTCAACTCCTCCTCGCTGTCGGCCGCCCGCGATGCGATGCAAGCCCGCTTCGCGCGTCGCATCGCTGCGCGCCTGAACGACGGCGCCGGCGACCTGGACGGCGACCTCACCGAGCGGCTTCGATTCGCTCGTGAGCGCGCCCTCGAGCGCGCGGTGCTGGCCCGCAAGTCGGCCGCTTCGACGTCGACCGTCGGCGTCACCGCGTCGGGCGCGGCGGTGCTCGGCGGCGGCTCGGGCTGGTGGGTCCGTATCGCGTCGGTGCTCCCGCTGGTGGCGCTGCTCCTCGGCCTGGTCCTGATTCAGCGCTGGCAGACCACCGCGCAGATTTCGGTCGCTGCCGAGGTAGATGCGGCGCTGCTAGCCGACGACCTGCCGCCGACCGCGTACCGCGATGCGGGCTTCGCCGAGTTTCTGAAGACGCCGCCTCGCGAGTGAGCGGCCCGGCCATGACGCCCCGCAATACTGCGCGTCGCGGGCCTCCCGTGAAACCGGCGACCCTGCGCGCCGGCGTCGCATTGGTGTTGCTGGTCGGATTTGCATGGTGCGCCGGACACGCGATTGCACAAAGCGGTCCCCCGCCGGCCGGCGCCACGTCGCGCACGCCAACGGCAGTTCGGCCCGCGACCAAGCCCGAGGAAGGTCCGCGCTGGCAGAAGCTGCGGCCGGCGCAGCGCGATGCGCTGAAGCCGCTCCAGCAGGAGTGGGCGGGGATCGATGCATCGAGCAAGCAGAAGTGGGTCCAGTTGGCCGACCGCATGCCGGACATGCACGCCGACGAGCGATCGCGCGTGCAGGACCGGATGTCCGACTGGGCCAAGCTGACGCCTGCCGAGCGCGGCCAGGCGCGCTTGCGCTACCAGGAGGCCAAGCAGGTCCCGCCCTCCGACCGCCGTTCGCGCTGGGACGACTACCAGGCGCTGCCTCCCGAGCAAAAGAACGAACTCGCCGCCCGTGCCGCGGCGGCGCGCAAGGGCCCGTCCATCGCGCATCGGGGAGAGGAAGTAGGCTTCGGGCGGGGTGACCGGTCGTCGCGCGACGGTCCGCAAGCCAAATCGAACATCGTCCCGAACCCGGCCTATTCGGCGCCGCCACGACCGATCGGCCCGACCGTCATCCAGGCTTCGCCGGGTGCGACGACCACGCTCGTCACCCGTCGGCCGACTCCACCCGCGCATCAGCAGACCGGTCTGCCCAAGATCGCGGCGACACCGGAGTTCGTCAACAAGTCGACCCTGCTCCCGCAGCGCGGACCGCAAGGCGCCGCCGTCCGTCCCGCCGGCGAGCCGCCCGCGCAGCCGCGGCGCTGACGGCACGGAGCGACGCGCCGCTTGGCTCCCAGCCTCACGCGCCGCATGGCGTGCTTCGTCTACGAAGCGATGATCTTGTTCGGCATCGGTCTCGTTCCCGGATCGATCGGCGCCGTCTTCACCGCTCAGACCGGTCATCGCGACATCCTGCAAAGCGACACGGCGTTGCGCGTCATCGCATTCGCGATCTACGCCATCTACTTTGTGTGGTTCTGGTCACGCAGCGGCCAAACGCTGCCGATGCAGACCTGGCATATCCGCGTCGAGACCCGCGACGGTGCACTCCTCGGCCAGGGCCGTGCGCTGCTGCGCTACTTGGCCTGCTGGGCGTGGATCGTCCCCGGTGCGCTGCTCGCGTCTGCGCTGCACTGGGGTCCTTGGCAGAGCCTGGGTGCCGTGGCTGCCTGGATCGTCGTCTACGCGCTGCTGTCACGACTGCACCCGCAGCGCCAGTTCTGGCACGACGCCCTGTGCCGAACCCGCCTCGTGACGTTTCGGAAGACGCCGTTGAAAGCTGCGGGCTAAACCGCGTTCTCGTTTGTCTCGCCGGTCCGGATGCGCACCACGCTCTCGACCTGCGTGACGAAGATCTTGCCGTCGCCGATCTTGCCGGTCTTCGCGGCCTTGACGATGGCCTCGATGCAGCGGTCGGTGTCTTCATCCTTGACGACCACCTCGACCTTGACCTTCGGCAGGAAGTCGACCACGTACTCGGCCCCGCGATAGAGCTCGGTGTGTCCCTTCTGGCGGCCGAAGCCCTTCACCTCGGTGACGGTCAGGCCGGTGACGCCGACATCGGCCAGCGCCTCGCGCACTTCCTCGAGCTTGAACGGTTTGACGATGGCGGTGATCTGCTTCATGGCCGGCGCTCTCGGGTTGGAACAGCCCTAGTTTAAAGGCGTGCCCGCCTTCGACCTAACATCGAGCGAGCCGCAATCTGTCGATCGCGCAAGGACCCCCGCCTCCGATGCCCGCCTCGAGTGCCGACGAACAGACTGTCGTCGACGTGGTCGACGATCCGAACCGAATCGACCTCTTGCAGTGGAACGCGCTGCTGGCCGAGCAGCCGTCGTCCAACCCGTTCATGCGTCTCGAGTACCTGCGAGCACTACACGCGTCCGGCAGCGCGAGCGACGAGACCGGCTGGCAAGCGCAGTTCCTGTTGCTGCGGCGAAGCGGTGCGATCGTCGCCGCGTGCCCGCTTTATCTGAAGGCACATTCGTACGGCGAGTACGTGTTCGACTGGGCCTGGGCCGACGCGTACCAGCGGCACCGGTTGCGCTACTACCCGAAGCTGCTCGATGCGGTGCCGTTCACGCCGGTTCCCGGTGCGCGCCTGCTCGCCAGATCGCAAGCCGATCGCCAGTTGCTGCTCCAGGCGATGCAGCAGTTCGCGGGCGAGGCCAAGCTCTCCTCAGCGCACCTCCTCTTTCTCGACGAGGCCGACCAGGCCGCGGCGCGGGCCAGCGGCTGGATGATGCGCAGCACGGTGCAGTTTCACTGGACCAATCGCGAGCCGTCGGCATATACCGATTTCGCGGACTATCTCGCCAGCCTGCAACGCGACAAGCGCAAGAAGATCCAGCAGGAGCGCCGACGGGTCCACGATGCCGGCGTCTCGTTTGAAGCACGAACGGGCGCCGAGATCACCTCGGTGGACTGGGACTTCTTCTACCGCTGTTACGAGTTGACCTACCGGGCACACCACTCCACACCGTACCTGACGCGCGACTTCTTCGAGCGCATGCGGCAGACGATGGCAGCCAACTGGCTGATGTTCATCGCGTCGCGCGGCGGTCACCCGGTCGGCACCTCGCTGATTGCGATCGATCCGGAGCACAAGACGGCATTCGGACGCTACTGGGGGGCCACGGAGCAGATCAGCTGCCTGCACTTCGAGGCCTGCTACTACCAGCCGCTCGCCTGGTGCATCGCGAACGGCTACACGCGCTTCGAAGGCGGTGCGCAAGGGGAACACAAGATGGCGCGCGGCCTGCTGCCGGTTCAGACCTGGTCCGCCCACTGGCTCGCGCATCCGCAGTTTGCGCAGGCGGTCGGCGATTTCCTCGCGCGCGAAGGAACCGGCGTCGAGAACTACCTCGACGAACTGAACGAGCGGCGGCCGTTCAAGTCGACGTCCGCGGAGCCGGCGAGCTAGCTCGCCCGCGTTCAGAAGCGGTCAGCGACCGCCCCAGCTCGCCAATGCTGCTTCGGCAATGGCGCCGCCGTGTTCCTGAACGAAGTGGCCGCCGGCCGGAACGCGCATCGGCTCGGGACAGCCGGGAATCGAACGCCGCAAGGCCTGCATTGCCGGCTCGCCCATGACCGGATCCTTCATGCCGATCGCCATGAAGCTCTGGCCACGCCACGCGGAACTGAACCACGCCCGCGCCGCGCGCGACACCGCGGCGCCGGGTGCGTCCACGCCGTCCGGCACCAGATTTGGAAAGGCGCGCAGCGCGGCTTTGTAGCGCGGGTCCGGAAACGGCGCGTCATAGGCCGCGATTTCGGCGGCGCTCAGGGTCGGCTCACTCCGACGGAACAGCGCCCCCGCGTCCAGATCGGGCCGGCTGTTCGAGAACGCTCGCCAGGCGCGAAAGCCTTCGGTCACCTCGCCGGTCGCGAACGCGGTGTTCATCAGCAGCACGCGATCGAACCGCTCGGGCATCTCCATCGGCAGGGTCAATCCGAACAGGCCGCCCCAATCCTGCACGACCAGGGTCACATGATGAAGATCCAGTGCGTCGATGAACCCGAGCAACGCACCCCGGTGGAAGTCGAAGCTGTGGTCGCTGTCGAGCACCGGCTTGTCGGATCGCCCGAAGCCCATCAGGTCGGGGGCGACGACTCGCGCACCGGATGCCAGGAAGACCGGCAGCATCTTCCGATACAGATAGCCCCAGGACGGATTGCCGTGCAGACAGAGGAACACGCGGTCCGCATCCGCCGGGCCCTCGTCCAGGTAGGCGATTGCCAGGCCGCGAGTCGCGTCGCTGACCCAACGCCGCGCCGGCCAGGGAAACGCCGGCAGCGCTTCGAACCGCTCGGCCGGCGTGGTCAGCGCGTCCATCAGCGCTTGACGGCAGCCGCGGCCGGCGGCGCGCCCTTGAAGTCACCGGCAAAGGCGAGAACGAAGTCGCCCGGCGTCACGTACTTGCGCAGCGCGGCGTTGACCTGCTCGAGCTTCAGCGAAGCGAGCGCGGCGTCGATCTGCCCGGAATACGCAAACGTGCGGCCAAGGAACAAGTTGTTGGCCAAGGCTGCGGAAACGCTGCTGTCCTGCGCCCGCGAGAGCCGCCTGAAGTTGAGCAGACCGCGCTGGCCTTCGCTCAGCTCTTGCGCAGTAAACCCGTCCTTCAATGCGCGGGCGATCTCTTCGCGGAATGCGGCCTCGACCTTCGCGCGCACGGGCGGCGCATAGATCGCGCTGGCCTGCCACGCCGAGTTGGCCTCGAAGCTGTTCCAGCCGATAGCAGCACGGACGTCGTACGACAGCCCTTCACCCTCGCGGATGCGCTTCCACAGGCGCGAGTTGCCGCCGCCGCCAAGCAGGTAGTTGGCCATCATCAGCGCCGGATAGTCCGGATCGCGATCCGAGATCGCCAAGTCGGAGCGCACCAGCAAGGTCGCGTTCTGCTTGTCCGGCGTCTCGAGGAGCATCCGCTCGGGCTTCGTCGCCACCAGCGGTTGCGGCACACGCACGTACGGTGCGCCGCGACCCCAGTCGCCGAAGGCAGTCTGCAATGCACTCCGCACGGCGGCCGGATCGAGGTCGCCGACAGCCGCGAACTCGCCCTGGCGCGCACCGTAGAAGCGGGCATGAAAGTCACGCAGCTTGTCGACCGTCACCGCTTTGACATCCTCGACCGTCTCATCGAAAGTCGAGACGTAGCGCACGTCCCCGCGCGGATACGGATTGCCCCAGCGGTCGACCGCGTTGTGAGCGACCGCGCCCGGTTCCTTGCGCTGCTGCTCGACGTCGGTGATCGCCTGCTGCTTCAGCTCGGCGAGCGCCGATTCCGGAAACACCGGGTTGCGCAACAGGTCACCAACCAACGCTATGGCCGCTGGCAGACTGTCGCGACGAGTCGCCAGCGTCAGCGTCACGTGACCCGGGGAACTGTTGATCGACAGATCGGTCTTCAGCTGGTCGAGTCGATCCTGGATCTGCTCGCGGGTCAGCGTCCTCGTGCCCTTGTCGAGCAGTGCCGCGACCGTCTCAGGCACCTCGCCCAGGCCGAACAGGCTCTTCTCGTCGCCGAAGCGCAAGGTCAGGGTCGCCCGCACGGCGGCGCCGCGGGTCCCCTTCGGCAACACGGCGGCCTTGATGCCACCGATCGCGAAGGTCTGGGTGCGCGCGTCGAGGTTCGCCGGCGTGGCATCGAAAGCCTCGACCTTGGCAGCGGCCGCTTGCGGCTTGAAGTCCTTCATCGCCTGCGCGACGTCGACCTTGGCCGGCGCGGGGGCGCGCTGCGGCGCTTCGACCGGCAGGTAGGTGCCGAGCGTCCGGTTCGACGGCAGCAGGTACTGGTTTGCGACGCGCTGCACGTCGGCCAGCGCGATGTCGCGAACCCGGTCGCGGGCCAAAAAGAAGAGCCGCCAGTCGCCTTGCGCGATCGATTCGGACAGCGCGATGCCGACCCGCTCGGGGTTGGTGAACGACTGCTCCCAGGCGTTGCTCCAGCGCGCCTTGGCGCGCGTCAGCTCCTCGGCGGTTACCGGCTCGCGGGCCAGCGATTCGGTGACCGCGAGCAGCGCCGCGCGCGCCTTGTCGACATCCTGACCGGGTGCAAGCTGCGCGCCCGCGAACAACGCCGCCGGCTCGGCAAGCTCCCAGCCGAACGCGAACGTGCTCGAGGCGAGCTGCTGTTCGGTGAGCCGCTTGTGCAGGCGGCCCGACGGGGTGTCGCCGAGGATCAAGGCGAGCATCTCGACCGCCGCGAAGTCCGGTGACGGGCCGGCCGGCACGTGGTACCCGGCGATCAGCAATGGCGCACCGCCGGTGCGCCGAACCGTGACGCTGCGCTCGCCGTCCTGGGCCGGATCGAGCGTGTACTGGACCGGGAGCTTGCGGGTCGGCTTGGGCAGCTTGCCGAAGGTCTCGGCGATCCGCCCGAGGACTGCCGCAGTGTCGAATTTTCCCGCCACGATCAGGGTCGCGTTGTCCGGCTGGTAGTACTGCCGGTAGAACGCCTGCAGGCGTGGGATGTCGACGTTCTCGACATCGCTGCGCGCGCCGATCGTGCTCTTGCCGTAGTTGTGCCAGTCGAACATCGTGCCCATCGTTTCGCGGATCAGCACGCCGTCGGGCGAGTTCTCGCCGCGTTCCATCTCGTTGCGCACGACCGTCATCTCGGTGTCGAGGTCCTTGCGGGCGATGAAGCTGTTGACCATCGAATCGGCGAGCCAGCCGAGGTACCACTGCAGGTTGTCCGGGTTGGCCGAGAACTTGGCGGTGTAGTTGGTGCGATCGAAGCTGGTGCTGCCGTTGGCCGCCAACCCGCGCTTCTCGAACTCGGCCCAGACCGTCGGATGCGTCGGCGTGCCCTTGAAGAGCAGGTGCTCGAGGAGGTGGGCCATGCCGGTCTCGCCGTAGTTCTCGTGCCTTGAGCCGACCCGGTAGGTGAGGTTCACCGTGGTCGTCGGCTTCGAATCGTCGGCGACCAGCAGCACCTGCAGGCCATTCGCGAGCCGAAACTCCTCGACGCCCTCGACCGCGGTGACGGCGACGATGCCCTGCGGAAGACGCTGCGCCAGCGCCGGGTGCGCGAACCAGCCGACGGACAACACGCACAGGGCAACGCGTCTGAAAAGCTTCAGCATGGCAGGCAATAGAAGTGGACGAGGAGCGGCGCGACCGGCTTTCCGAATCGCGCCGACACGAAGAGGCTAGGTCTTCGCCCGATTCCGATAACTGGCGAGGCCGTCGCGGATCTCGGTGCGAGCCGACTCCGGCCCTTCCCAGCCTTCGACCTTGACCCACTTGCCAGGTTCCAGATCTTTGTAGTGTTCGAAGAAATGAGTGATCTGCTGCAGGCGCAGGTCGTTCATGTCCTCGGGCTTTTGCCAGTGCTGGTAGATCGGCAGGATCTTGTCGATCGGCACCGCGAGCAGCTTGGCATCGCCGCCGGCCTCGTCGCGCATCTTCAGCATGCCGATCGGCCGGCAGGTCACGACCACGCCGGGAAACAGCGGGAACGGCGTGATCACGAGGACATCGACCGGATCGCCATCGTCGGAGAGCGTCTGCGGCACGTATCCGTAGTTGCACGGGTAGTGCATCGCGGTGCTCATGAAGCGATCGACAAACAGCGCGCCGCTCGCCTTGTCGACTTCGTACTTGATCGGATCCGCGTTCATCGGAATCTCGATGATCACGTTGAACTCGTCGGGGGCGCGAGCGCCCGGCGTGACGTCGTGCAAACTCATGGCGCTTCCTGTCGTGCTCGGGGAAACCCGCATTTTAAGCGCCGCCCGAAGCGCGCTCGGCTGAGACACGACACACGGACCCGGACCGCACAGTCGCGTTGCCTCGCGATCCACATATCCCTTAGCATTGATGGGTTTGGCTCGCCGGCCTTCCGCGGGCCACGTTTTTTTCCGATCCCTCCGAATCAATCGAACAGTCAAGGAACGATACCGATGTCGACACAGATGGCGCTCTACATCGCCCTGGCCTGCGGTCTGGCAGCCGTGATCTACGGCTTCGTCCAGCGTAGCTGGATCCTCAGTCAGGACGCCGGCAACCCGCGCATGCAAGAGATCGCGACCGCGATCCAGCAGGGCGCGGCCGCCTACCTGGCGCGCCAGTACAAGACGATCGGCATGGTCGGCATCGTCCTGACGATCCTGATCGGCATCTTCCTCGACACCACGACGGCGGTCGGCTTCGTCCTCGGCGCCGTGCTGTCGGGTGCCTGCGGGTTCATCGGCATGAACGTCTCGGTGCGCGCCAACGTGCGCACCGCCCAGGCCGCCACGCTCGGCATCGGCCCGGCGCTGAACGTCGCGTTCAAGGGCGGCGCGATCACCGGGATGCTGGTGGTCGGTCTCGGCCTGCTCGGTGTCGGCATCTTCTTCATGTTCATCACCGGCAACGGCAACATCACGCCGGACCGCTCGCTCGCGACGATCCTGAAGCCGATGCTCGGCTTCGCGTTCGGCGCCTCGCTGATCTCGATCTTCGCGCGACTCGGCGGCGGCATCTTCACGAAGGGCGCCGACGTCGGCGCCGACCTCGTCGGCAAGGTCGAGGCCGGCATTCCCGAGGACGATCCGCGCAACCCGGCGGTGATCGCCGACAACGTCGGCGACAACGTCGGCGACTGCGCCGGCATGGCCGCCGACCTGTTCGAGACCTACGCCGTCACGCTGATCGCGACGATGGCCTTGGCCGCCTTGACGTTCACTAACGGCACCGCAACGCAGATGGCCGCGGTGATCTACCCGATGCTGCTCGGCGGCTTCTCGATCATCGCGTCGATCATCGGCTGCAGCATGGTCAAGGCCTCGCCCGGCATGAAGAACGTGATGCCGGCGCTCTACAAGGG
>JBDSAB010000105.1:0-11244 GCA_039922395.1 Caldimonas sp. | reverse complement strand
CACTTCCGGCGCGACACCAACCCGATGGCGCTGGCCCGCTATCCGAACGTCGACGGCGTCGTCGCGCTGACGCACGCCGGCGGCTGCGCGACCGACAGCGCCGGCGAGCCGCTGCAGGTGCTGCGGCGCACGCTCGGCGGCTATGCGCGGCACCCGAACTTCGCATCGATCCTGGTCGTCGGCCTCGGCTGCGAGACGAACCAGATTTCAGGGCTGATGGAGCAGGAGAGCCTCGCGACCGGGACCGCACTGCACGCCTTCAACATCCAGGAGACCGGCGGCACGCGGAAGACGGTCGCGCACGGCATCGAGCTCGTGCAGTGGCTGCTCGAAGAGGCCAATCAGGTCGAGCGCCAGCCGGTCGCGGCCGGTCACATCATCGTCGGGCTGCAGTGCGGCGGCTCCGACGGGTACTCCGGCATCAGCGCGAATCCGGCCCTCGGCGCCGCGGTCGATCGGCTGGTGCGTCACGGCGGCACCGCGATCCTTTCCGAGACGCCCGAGATCTACGGCGGCGAGCATCTGCTGACGCGGCGCGCCGCCAGCACCGCGGTCGCCGACAAGCTGATCGAGCGAATCCGCTGGTGGGAGCGCTACACGGAGCGCAACGACCAGGAGATGGACAACAACCCCTCCGCCGGCAACAAGGCCGGCGGGCTGACGACGATCCTCGAGAAGAGCCTCGGCGCGATCGCGAAGAGCGGCACCACCAACCTGACCGACGTCTTCGAGTACGCGCAACCGGTCACGACGAAGGGCCTCGTCTTCATGGACACGCCGGGCTACGACCCGGTGTCGGCGACCGGCCAGGTCGCCGGCGGCGCCAACCTGATCTGCTTCACGACCGGGCGCGGCTCGGCCTACGGCTGCGCGCCGTCACCGTCGCTGAAGCTCAGCACGAACACCGCGCTGTGGCAGAAGCAGGAAGACGACATCGACATCAACTGCGGCGAGGTCATCGACGGCACCGCGTCGATCGACGAGATGGGCGAACGGATCTTCCAGCTGATGCTCGAGACGGCGTCGGGCACGAAGACGAAGTCAGAAATCCACGGTTATGGGCAGAACGAATTCGTGCCCTGGTCGCTCGGCGCGGTGATGTGAGAGGCCGATCCGTCCCCGTTCAGCCTCCGCGCCGTTCCTCGCGCCCGTCGCCATGCCGAGCGAACCGGCCCGCCTCGCGCGCATGCACCGGCGCATGGTCGGGCCAGGGCCAGCCGCCGAACTGGGTGCGCCGGTAGTCGGCGAACGCCTCGGCCACCTCGGTCTCGGTGTTCATCACGAACGGGCCGGCCTGCGCGACCGGCTCGCCGATCGGGCGCCCCTGCAGCACGAGGAGCTCGCTCTCCGTGTCGCCGTTTGCGAGCTCGACGGCCGCATCGGCGCGCAACTCGATCGCCGACGGCCGGTCGACGGTCCGGTCGCCGACGCAGACGCTGCCGCCCTTGAAGAAATAGAGCATGCGGCACGTGTCCTTGCCGCGTGCCGGCGGCAAGGTCCAGCGAGCGTCCGGCGGAATCTTCAAGGTCCAGATCGCGAGATCGGCATCGGCCTGCGCGGCCCACGAATCGGGCGGCGGTGGCAGCGGCGCGCCGATCGTCGTGGCGCCGGCTGCGCCACCCGTCGCCGCGGCCTCGATGCGGCCGGCGATGCAGGCGACCTCGGTCGTGCGCCCTTCGGCATCGACCGCGGTCAGGCGCGGAATGTCCTCGGCCCAGAACATCGTGAAGTGCGGCGCCGCCATCTTGCTGCCGGCCGGCAGGTTGAGCCAGATCTGGAACAGCTCGAGCGGATTCGGTGCCACGCTGTCGAGCAGCGGGAACATCTCGGCATGGACGATGCCCTTGCCGGCGGTCAGCCACTGCACGTCGCCGGCACTGAAGCGGGCGGTCGCGCCGAGCGAATCGGAATGGTCGATCACGCCCTTGCGGACGATCGTCACGGTCTCGAAGCCGCGGTGCGGATGGCCCGGAAAGCCGGGCACCGGGTTGCCGTGGTACATGCTCCAGCCATCCTTCCGGCTGAAGTCCTGCCCGAGCTGGCGGCCGGTCAGCGGCGCGTCCGGTCCGAACCGCTCGTTCGCCTTCGGATAGGCGTCGTCGTGGTAGACGCAGAACAGGAACGGGTCGATCGTTTCCCACGGGAAGCCGAGCGGCTTGATCTGGACGATGGCGCTTGCGGACACGGCGGGCCTTTCAAACCCTGAAGATGCGGGCGCTCGGCAGTGGATTCAATGGTGCGCTGCTGCCGGCGCGCGATCGCGACGGAGGTCGAGACTTGCCGCTTTCGTGCTGGCCGGCCGCCGCGCTACGACCACTCGAAAGTCGGCTCAATCCTTCCCGGTCGCCGACGTCGTGGCCGGACGGCGCGGCGCCGCCAATCGCGTCTTCGTCACCGTCCGCAGCAGCGCCCGCAGCGCCGCCGATTCGTCGCGCCCGAACGACTTCTCGAACTGAAGCTGGGCCGCCTGCCATGCCGGCCGCGCCTGCTCGTGCAGCGCCCGTCCAAGCTCGGTCACCACGAGGCGGCGGCTGCGCCGATCGTCCGGGTCGACTTCGAGCGAGACGAGGCCGCTGCGTTCGAGCGGGCGCAGGTTGCGGCCGAGCGTGGTGCGGTCCATCA
This sequence comes from Caldimonas sp., assembly GCA_039922395.1. Taxonomy (GTDB): domain Bacteria; phylum Pseudomonadota; class Gammaproteobacteria; order Burkholderiales; family Burkholderiaceae_C; genus Schlegelella_A. Next base: position 8,622 of record JBDSAB010000105.1, on the reverse strand, counting down.
CGAGGTCGCGCGCAAGGTCGTTGATCGAGCGCGGGCCGCCGCGGTTCAGCTTCGCGACGATCGAGAACTGGGTGCCCTTCAGCCCGAAGGCCGCAAGGTGCCGATCGTAGAACTGGCTGACGTGGCGCGTCGCCTGGCGCAGCGCCAGTGCATTGCAGCGTTCGGGAGCGGGGTCGTCGTTCTTCATCGGTTCGGAGCGCTTGACGGATCGGCCGATCGGTCAATAATAGGCGCATATGCGCTCAGTTTCAATGGATGGAAGCCCGACGGTCGCCGCTCCGGGGGTCAAGAGTGCGGCCGAGCGCCGCACCGCGATGATGCTCGGCGCGCCGGTGCTCGCGACGCTCTGCCAGCTCGCGTTGCCGAACATGATGATGATGTCGTCGCAGGCGGTCGCGAACTTCCTCGAGAGCTACTTCGTCGGCCTGCTCGGGGTCGCCGAGCTCGCCGGCGTCGCCCTCGTCTTCCCGCTGATCATGCTGATGCAGATGCTGTCGGCCGGCGCGATCGGCGGCGGCATCTCGTCGGCCGTCGCCCGCGCGGTCGGTGCCGGCCGGCGCGACGAGGCCGAGGCGGTCGCACTCCATGCGGTCGTCATCGCGCTGGTCGCCGGCGCGCTGTCGAGCGCGGCACTGCTGTTCGGCGGGCGCGCGATCTACACGGCGATGGGCGGCCACGCCGCTGCACTCGACACCGCGTTGGCGTACTCGGATGTGATCTTCGGCGGCGTTGTCTTCCTGTGGCTGCTGAACGCGCTGGCCAGCGTGCTGCGCGGCACCGGCAACATGGCGCTGCCGGCCGGCGTCGTGACCGCCGGCGTGCCGATCCTGCTGGTCGTCTCGCCGGTCCTGATCTTCGGCTTCGGACCACTGCCGGCGCTCGGCATCCGCGGCGCGGCGCTCGCGCTCGTCGTTTACTACGTGGTCGGCAGCGCGGTGCTGTTCGGGGCGCTGCGGCGCGGCCGCGGCGGGGTCCGGCTGAGCGGGGCGCATCCGCTGCGCGGCACGGTGTTCCGCACGATCCTCGGCGTTGGCGGCCCGGCTGCGGTCAACAGCGTGATGACCAATGTCGCAGTTGCGCTGGCGACCGCCTTCGTCGGCGGCCTCGGCGTCCATGTGCTGGCCGGCTTCGGCCTCGGCATCCGCCTCGAGTACCTGTTGATCCCGGTCGTCTTCGGGATCGGCGCGGCGATGATTCCGATGATCGGCATGAACGTCGGCGCCGGCAACCTGCGCCGCGCGCGCGAGATCGCATGGACCGGCGCGCTCGGCGCGGCCGCGATCACCGGCACGATCGGCATCGCGTCGGCGCTGTTCGCGTCGGCGTGGATCGGCCTCTTCACCGACGACGCCGCCGCGATCGCCGGCGGTGCCGCCTACCTGCGGATCGCCGGTCCGGCCTACGCGCTGATCGGCCTCGGCCTCGCGTTCTCGTTCGCGTCGCAGGGCGCGCGGCGGATGCGCTGGTCGGTGATCGCGAGCACCGGCCGCGGCATCGTCGTTGCGGCGGTCGCGCTGATCGGCACGCATCTGTTCGGACCGGGTGTCGGCGTCGTCGCGGTCGCGATGATCGTCGCGCTGGTCGTCTACGCGATCGGCAACACGATGCCGTGGCTGCGGGCGAAGGATTGGGGCGGTTCGACGGGTGGGGCCGGCTGACCGCACGTGTGTCGTCGACTCACGCCGGAATCGCCGGCCCCGGCGATCAGTCGAACAGTTCGACGCAGCGCGACACGCGCTTCTCACCCTGGCCATCGCGGATGATCGGCGCCGACAGGATCCGGCCGGCCTTGTCGGTGCTCACGCGCAGGCGGCAGAGACTTTCTTCCGGGCCGCGCGGCCCGGCCGGCACGTGGTTGCGGCCGCCCTCCCAGGTGAACTGCATGGATCCGTCCGACGACTCTTCCCGCACCCGGACCGGCCCGTAGCGCTGGAAGAAAGCGCCAACTTGCGTGCCGACGACGCGCTTGTCGACGATGACCTGCGGGTCCTCGCTGTTGACGCGCAGGATCGACATGCAGCCAGCGAGCGGCACCACGAGCAGCAGGGCAATGGTCTTCACGGCAGCCTTCCGGGGGCAGCGGGCCAGGCACGACAGGGCTCGCGCTGCGCTCGCAGAAGCGCGCATTTTCGCAGAGCGCGCGCGAACGCCACACCGCTGCGAGCCGACCCGCATTCAGGGGTTTGCGTTGGCCCGCTGCGGGTGAAAGCGCTACGATGTGTCCGCAAGGAGTCCCCCATGAGAGCCCTGATCAGAACCTCGGCATTCGCCCTCGCGGCGCTGGCCATGGTCGCGGCGCCCCTCGAGTCGCAAGCCGGACCGGGCGGTCGCGGCGGCGGTCATTCCTACGGGCACCGCGGACACGGCGGCTGGGGCCATGGCGGCGGTCATTACTGGGGCGGTTTCGGCTGGGGCCTCGGGCTTGGGATCGGCACCTACTACGCGCTGGCGCCGTGGTACCAGCCGGGATACGTCGTCGCCGTGCCGGCACCGGCTTACGACGTCGGCATCGCACCGGCACCGCCCGCAGCCCGTGCCGCGCCGGACCCGATCATCTACCCGAACCGCGGCCAAAGCGCGGGCCAGACCGAGGCCGACCGACAAGCCTGCGACCGCTGGGCCATGACCCAGCCGAGCGCGATGGCCGACGCCAGCGTGTTCCACCGCGCAACCCTGGCCTGCATGGAGGGCCGCGGCTACACCGTCAAGTAGCGCGGACAGCCAATGCGGCCAACGACCTCGCGGTCGACGCCCGGCCTCCGCTGCGCCCTTCGTCCCGACGACCCTTCCCCTTCGACGACGTCATGCTCGAAACCATTGCCGCCGGCGCGATCGTGCTGGTCTGCGTCGCGCTGCTGACGCGCCAGTTCATCGGCGCCTCGCGTCGAGAGCGACTCGACGCGGCGCTCGACCGCTTCGCCCAGGCGACCCAGCGCAGCGTGCGCGTGCTGCGCGCGCGCACGGCTCAGGCCGTCCGCTGGCCGGGCGCGCACCGGGCCGCCCGGCGCGAAGCCGAAGAGGCGATCCGGCGCGCGCGTGGCGATGCGCGCGGCGAGGCGCGCCGCCGGACCGACGACCCGGCGCGCCGCAAGTCCTCGGCGAAAGCGCGCAAGCTCCACTGATGGGCCCGCCGCGGGCCTCGCGCGCAGGACGCGCCGGCCGCACTGCTGCGGCAACCCCTTCTGCCTCCGCCGCTGATGGGCGCCCCGAGCACTGGTCAGCCGAGACCGCGCGCGATCTCGTCGTGCGCCTCGACATCCCACCGCACGCGACGCGCGAACGCCGCTTCGAGGTCTACTGCAGCTTCAGCGTCGCCCACTCGGGCGCCGGTGACGCCTCGCACGCACTGCGCGTGCTCGTCGATGGCGCACACCAATGGTCGCGCCGCGTCTCGACCGACGCCGGCGGGCGCGACTCGCTCGATGTGCGCTTCCCGCGCACGGTGCCGGTCGGCCAGGCCCTGCGCCTGACCGCGATCGCCGAGGTCGATGGCGCGCTGCCGCTCGGCCTGTCCATCAGTGCCGACGAGGACTGAGGCATGCTGCGAATCCGCCCCTTCGCCGCTGTCCGCCGGAGCCCTTAGCCATGTGGGACGACATCACCGACACGTTGGTCGCCGAGTTCTCCGACCTGCCCGATGTGAGCCAGGTGACGCGGATCGTGCTGCGCCTCGTCATCGCGGCGGCGCTCGGCGGCTTGCTCGGCTACGAGCGCGAGCGCCAGGGCAAGGCGGCGGGCGTGCGCACCCACATGCTGGTTGCGCTCGGCGCGGCGCTGTTCGTGCTGGTGCCGCAGCAGGCCGGCGTGTCGAGCGCCGACATGACGCGCGTGATCCAGGGCGTGGTCGCCGGCATCGGCTTTCTGGGCGCCGGCGCGATCATCAAGGGCAGCGCCGAAGAAAGCGTCAAGGGCCTGACGACCGCGGCCGGCATCTGGCTGACGGCGGCGATCGGCATTGCCTGCGGCCTCGGCCGCGAGTCGACCGCCGTGCTGAGCGCGCTGCTCGCGTTCGCAATCCTCGCGCTGGTGCCGCACCTGACCCGGTTCAGGGATAACTGACCGGCTTCGGCGGCGCCTCCGGCAGCGGGATGAACTCGGTCTCGTCCGGCACCTTCGCGAACCGGCCGGCCTTCCAGTCGGCCTTCGCCTGCTCGATGCGCTCGTTCGAGCTCGAGACGAAGTTCCACCAGAGGTGGCGAGGCCCGTCCATCGGCTCGCCGCCGACGAGCATCAGCCGTGCGGCACCGCCCACCGCCTCGATCACGATCTCCTCGCCGGGCGCGAAGACGACGAGCTGCTCGCTCTCGAACGGCTGATCGCCCGCACGCTCGACGACGACGCGGCCCTCGACGACGTACGCGGCGCGCTCGACCGGCTCGCGCGGAAAGCGGAACCGGCCGCCGTCCTGCAGCGCGAGATCGGCGTAGAACATGTCGGAATAGACGTCGACCGGCGCGCGCACGCCGCCAAGACTGCCGATGATCAGGCGCGCCTCGTAGCCGATGTCGTCGAGCAGCGGCAAGGCCTGCACGCCGTGGTGTGCGAATGCCGGCTCGACTTCCTCGTGGGTGCGCGGCAACGCGACCCAGGCCTGGATGCCGAACACCTTGCCGCCGTCCACGCGCTGCGCCGCCGGCGTGCGTTCGGAGTGGACGATGCCGCGGCCGGCGGTCATCCAGTTCAGCTCGCCCGGCCGGATCGGCTGGACGCTGCCGAGGCTGTCCCGGTGCAGGATCTCCCCGTCGAACAGGTAGGTGACGGTGGCCAGACCGATATGCGGATGCGGGCGCACGTCGAGACCGCTGCCGGCGCGCAGCAGCGCGGGCCCCATCTGGTCGAAGAACACGAACGGCCCGACCATCCGGCGCTGTGCCGACGGCAGCGCGCGCCGCACGGTGAAGCCGTCGCCGAGATCGGTGGTGCGCGGCACCACGACGGCTTCGATGCCGGGGCGATCTGCAGGGGCGGGCTGTTCCATCCGGGCTCTCCTTTGGTGCGGTTTGGACGAGCCGCAGCATGCGCGAAACACAAAGTCCCTCGTCGCAGTCCGGGAGACGAAGGACGACGCTCTCGACCGTTCCTCGTGGCGTTGACGCACAGCGTGCGAGCGGCCGCGGCGCGCCAAGACTACCGCGTCCTGCAATGGGTCACGGCAAGCGCGCAGCTCCCTAGAACCCGTACCGCGATCCCCGCGACTGTCGGACCCACGCCTCGGTTAGCTCGAATTCGCGTAGGCTGCAAGCGCAGACACGGCAGAGGCCGACGCGCTTTTCGAAAGGACACAGCATGAGCGACAAGACGATCCTCGCCCATATCGGCGAACTGATCGAGGAGGAGAACCGGCTGAAGAATGCGCCGGCCCCTGCGGCCGATGCGCACACCCGCATCCGCCATCTCGAGGAGCAGCTCGACCAGTGCTGGGACCTGCTGCGCCAGCGCCGCGCCAAGCGCGAATTCGGCGAAGACCCGGACGGCGCGAAGGTGCGCGACGTCACCACCGTCGAAGGCTACATCGGCTGATAGCAACGGCACGCCCGTTGATCTTGCGCCGTTGAAAGACGGCGGCCCGCGGGCGCGCGTCGCTCTCTCCTGGAGGCCCACATGACTCGACCTGCACATCTCATCACTGCAACCATCCTCAGCGCGGCTGCGCTGGTCGGATGCGAGAAGACGACGACGACCCGCACCGATGCGAGCGGCAGCACGACCACCACGACGACGATCTCGGCGACGCCGACCGCGAGCGCAGCGCTCAGCAAGGCCGGCGATGTCGCGATCGACAGCGCGACCACCGTCAAGATCAAGAGCGCGCTGCTCGCCGATCCCGAGATCAAGAGCCTGCGCATCGACGTCGACACGAAGGACGGTGCCGTGACCTTGAGCGGCACCGTGCCGAGCGCGGCCAACGCGGAGCGTGCGGCCACCGTCGCGAAGGGTGTCGACGGCGTCCGCTCGGTCGCGAACCGGCTGACCGTGAAGTCGCCGGGCTAGTCGGAGCCAAGACGCCGGCGCTCCTCGGCGACGAGGGTCTGACCCGGAGCGGCGTTGCCACTCTGAACGCGGCGAGCTCGCCGTGGCGGAGGATCTGACCGAGCCGCCTGCCGGTCAATCGGCTGCAGCACGCCGGCAGGCTGCGGCACTGGTGACAAACCCTACTGCAAATCGCAGCGGGCTTCGGACAATGAAGCGGCCCGGCCGCTGACGGTCGACGGCTTTCGCGTCGACTGGAGCTCTCTCGGCTTCGTCGTCGCAAGGCTGGCGCGGGCGCACCACCCGAACGGAGACTTCCATGCACGCGTTCCCATCCCCCCGCCTTTCCGGCTCGCGCTCGAAGCGCCACCTTGTCGGCATCGCCGCCGGCCTCGCGTGCTGGGCATTCGCCTCGGCCGCACAGGCGCAAGAGACCTTCAAGGTCGGCATCGTCAGCTTCCTGTCGGGCCAGGCCGCCGAGAGCTTCGGCATCCCCGCCGTCAATGGCGCGAAGGTCATGATCGAGGCGTTCAATGCCGGCACCGCCCCGGCGCCGTACAACAAGACCGGATTCGGCGGTCTGAAGATCGAGCCGATCTACGTCGACGAAAACGGCGGCGCGACCAAGCAGGTGCAGGAGCTGCGCAACCTGTACGACCGCGAGAAGGTCGATGCGGTGGTCGGCTACGTCGGCTCGGGCGACTGCCTCGCGGTCGCCCCGGTCGCCGAGGAGATGAAGAAGTTCCTGATCCTCTACGACTGCGGCACGCCGCGCATCTTCGAGGACGCCAAGTACAGCTACGTGTTCCGGACCGCCGCGCACGCGACGATGGACAACGTCGCGCTCGCGCTGTACCTGAAGGCCCGCAACATCAAGGCCGATACCTTCAACATGATCAACCAGGACTACGCCTGGGGCCAGGACTCGCGCAAGGACTTCCTGCTTGCGATGGCGAAGCTCTATCCGGCCGCGAAGCCGGGCGAGGACCTGCTGCCGAAGTTCGGCGCCGGCCAGTACGGCACCGAGATCTCGGCGCTGATGGCCAAGCCGGCCGACGTGACCCATTCCAGCCTGTGGGGCGGCGACCTGCAGGCGTTCATCCTGCAGTCCGGACCGCGCGGCCTCTTCAAGCGGACGCAGGTCGTGCTGTCGGCGGCCGACCACGTGCTGCCCGGCCTCGGCGACAAGATGCCCGACGGGGCGATCCTCGGCGCGCGCGGCGCCTACGGCCTGATGGCGCCAAAGTCGGCGCTCAATGACTGGTGGTGGGGCATCTACGAGAAGGCCTACAACGTCTACCCGGTGCAGGCGCCATACCGGATGGCGCAGTCGCTGCTCGGCCTGAAGCTCGCGGTCGAGAAGGCGATGGCGGCGAACGGCGGCAAGAAGCCGACCGGCGAGCAGCTCGCCGCAGCCTTGACCCGCCTCGAGTGGGATTCGCCGGCCGGCCGCATCCGCATGATCAACGGTGACGGCCACCAGGCCGTGCAGGACACAGCGATCGGCAAGACCCGCTACGACGCCGCCAAGAAGATGGTCGTGCTCGACGACATCCAGCGCTTCGCCGCCGACTGCGTGAATCCGCCGCCGACCGCGAAGTCGGAGGACTGGCTGAAGGCCGGCATGCCGGGCGCGAAGTGCAACTGATCGGCTGATCCGACGGCGACTTGGCACGCGGCGCTCGATCGCGCGCCGCGCTCGCCCCTCTCCCTTCGACGCCACGGCCTGCCCGACTTCTTCTGCCCATGAACCTTGCCGCGACGATCCTGATCGACGGGTTGACGTACGCGTCGTGGCTCTTCATCGTCGCGCTCGGCCTGACCCTGGTCTTCGGCGTGCTGAAGATCCTGAACATCGCGCACGGCAGCTTCTATGCGCTCGGCGCGTACGCCGCGGCGAGCTTCGTCGGCTGGTTCGCGACGTTGAAGTTCGCGCCGGGCTGGTCGATCGTCGCGTTGCTGCTGGCCGCGGTCGCGGTCGCCGCGCTGGTCGCGCCGCTGACCGAGCGCGGCCTGCTGCGCTTCTTCTACGGCCGCGACGAGGTGCTGCTGGTGCTCGTCACCTACGCCCTCTTCCTGATCCTCGAGGACGTCACCAAGCTGATCTGGGGCGCGAACCCGTACTACGTGTCGGCGCCGTACAGCCTGTTCGGCAATGTCGAGATCGGCCCGCAGGTCTATGTCGGCTACGACTTTCTGCTGGTCGGCCTCGCGCTGGTCGTGGGCGGCGCGGTATGGTGGGGCCTCAACCGCACGCGCCAGGGCAAGATCGTGCTGGCCGTGATCCACAGCGCCGAGATCGCGTCGAGCATGGGCATCAACGTCTCGCGCGTCTACATGCTCGCGTTCTCGATCGGCATCTTCCTCGCCGCGATCGGCGGCGCGTTCACCGCGCCGATGATCTCGGTGCAGCCGGGCGTCTCGGTCGGCGTCATCATCGTCTCGTTCGCGGTCGTCATCATCGGCGGCCTCGGCAGCATCGAGGGCGCCGCGGTCGGTGCGCTGATCGTCGGCCTCGCCCGCTCGCTCGCGGTGCACCTCGCGCCGGTCGCCGAGCTGTTCTCGATCTACATCGTGATGGCGGCGGTGCTGATGGTGCGCCCCGAAGGGCTGTTCCAGCAGACCCAGGCCCGCAAGATCTAGCGCGCCGAA
>JBDSAB010000104.1:0-6526 GCA_039922395.1 Caldimonas sp. | reverse complement strand
GGCGGTCAGCCAGAAGTCCTTCGACGCTCTCGACAAGGCCACCCAGGACGCAGTGCTCAAGGCCGCTGCCGACGCCGAGGCGCGTGGCTGGAAGGCCAGCGAGCAGGTGGACACCGACTCCATCAAGGTCCTGGCCGACAACGGCGTGAAAGTGGCGCCGCCGTCTGCCAGCGTGAAGGCCGCACTGGAAAAGATCGGCGAACAGATGACGGCTGACTGGCTGGCCTCGGCCGGCCCCGACGGCAAGACCATCATCGACGCCTACCGCAAGAAGTGAGGCCACCCCAGTGGGCGCGCCCCAAGTCCTGACCGCTGACGGGAGTGCACGATGCTGAATCGATTGGCCTTCGGCTTCTACAAGGTCCTTCTCGCGTTGGCCGGGCTGGCGATGGTCGGCACTTTCGTGGCGATCATGCTGAACATCCTGGCGCGCATCTTCGGGTGGAATCTGCCGGGGCTGGACGGCTATGCCGGCTACGCGATCGCGGCGGCGCTGTTCCTGGCACTGCCGGCCACGCTGCAGAGCAACGAGCACATCCGTGCGACGCTGTTGCTGGACCACGTGAGGCCCGGCATCAAGGGCGCTCTGGAGATGGTGGCGCTGTTGCTGGGTGTCGGCATCTCGGCCTACCTGGCGTGGTTCGCGGTGCGTCTGGTCTGGGTGTCGTACTCGCTGCACGACGTGGCGCCCACCGGTGACGCCACGCCGCTGTGGATCCCGCAGTTGAGCATGGCGCTGGGCTGCGTCGGCTTTGCGCTGGCGTTCATCCAGGCGCTGTGCTCGCGCTGGACGGGTCGCCCCTTCTTTGCCGAGGCGTCGGCCGAAGCCCTCCACGCCGACTGACGCAAAGTCCCACGCGCGAACAACGGGAACCCCCATGGACATCCTTGTCGCCACCGGCCTGATCGTGCTGCTCTTCATCGCGCTCGCCTCGGGCCTGTGGATCGGCCTGGCGCTGATCGCTGTCGGCCTGGTCGCGATGGACCTCGCCACCAGCCGCCCGGTCGGCGACAGCATGGTGCTGACGATCTGGGGTTCGACCTCGAGCTGGACGCTGACGGCGTTGCCGCTGTTCCTCTGGATGGGCGAGATCCTGTTTCGCACCAAGCTCAGCGAGGACATGTTCAAGGGCCTGGCACCCTGGCTGAACCGTCTGCCGGGCCGGCTGCTGCACGTCAACGTCATCGGCAGCACGATCTTTGCCGCGGTGTCGGGCTCGTCGGCGGCAACCTGCGCCACCATCGGCCGCATCTCGCTGCCCGAGCTGCGCCAGCGCGGCTACCCCGAGTCGCTAGCGGTGGGATCGCTGGCCGGTGCCGCCACGCTGGGCCTGCTGATCCCGCCGTCGATCATCATGATCGTCTACGGCGTCGCGGCCGACGTGTCGATCGCCAAGCTGTTCATCGCCGGCGTCTTGCCAGGCTTCGTGCTGGCCATCCTGTTCATGGGCTATATCGTCGTCTGGTCGCTGCTCCATCCGGACCAGATCCCGGCGGCGGATCCGCCGTCGACCCTGACGTCCAAGCTGTACGCGTCGCGCCACCTGATCCCGGTTGTGCTGCTGATCGGCGCCGTGCTGGGGTCGATCTACTCCGGCGTGGCCACTGCCACCGAGGCCGCCGCGATCGGCGTGCTCGGCTCGTTCGTGGTCTCCGCGGTGGAAGGCAGCCTGAGCTGGAAGCACTTCGTCGAAGGCGTCGGCGCGGCCTGTCGGGTCTACTGCATGATCGGGCTGATCCTGGCCGGTGCGGCCTTCCTGACGCTGGCGATGGGCTTTGTCGGCCTGCCGCGCCACCTGGCTGAATTCATCACGGCGCAGCACCTCTCGCCCTTCGCGCTGGTGCTGGCGCTGACGGTGCTCTACCTTGTGCTCGGCTGTTTCCTGGATGGCATCTCGATGGTCGTGCTGACGATCGGCGTGCTGCTGCCCACGGTGCAGGCCGCCGGCTTCGACCTGATCTGGTTCGGCATCTTCACGGTGTTGCTCGTGGAGCTGGCGCAGATCACGCCGCCGGTGGGCCTGAACCTGTTCGTGCTGCAGGGCCTCACCAAGCATGACCTGACCTACGTGGCGCGCACCGCCATTCCGATGTTCTTCATCATGCTGTTGGCCGCCGTGCTGTCGTACTTCGGGCAGGCGGTGATCCTGTGGCTGCCGAGCCGGATGTGAGCCCATGGATCGTCCTGCTATGGGCGTGCGCGTGCTCGATGCGGGCGACGCGGCCTTCACCGTCGAGTTCGGCGACCGCATCGACCCTGCACTGCTCGCGGCGGTGACCGCGCTGGACCGCGCCATCGCTCGCGAGCAGGCTGCCGGTCGCATGACCGGGCTGCTCGAGACGATGCCGACATTCCGTTCGTTGACGCTGTTCTTCGACCCGCTGGTGACCGACCGCGCGGCGCTGATCGACGTGCTGCGGCCGCTGCTCGACGGCGACGGTCATGCGTCGCCGGTAGCGGGCCGCGGCTGGCAGCTGCCGGTGTGCTACGAGGGCGATGCCGGCCCCGACCTGGCCGACACGGCGCGGGCTATCGGCGCCACGGTGGACGAGCTGGTGGCGTTGCACAGCGAGGCTGAGTACCGCGTCCATATGTTAGGTTTTCTACCCGGGTTCCCGTTCATGGGCGGCGTCCCGGAGCGGCTGCACTTGCCGCGCCGCAGCCAGCCGCGCGTGCGCGTGCCGTCCGGCAGTGTGGCAATCGCTGGCGAGCTGGCCGCCATCTACCCTTGGGAGAGCCCGGGTGGCTGGCATCTGCTGGGCCGTTGTCCGATACCGTTGTTCGATGCTGCACGCGAAGCTCCTGCGCTGCTGGGCGTCAGTGACCGGGTTCGCTTCGTGCCGATCAGCACCAGTGAGTACAACAGGCTCGAGCAGGGTCTGCGCGCCGGCGAGATCGATCCGACGAACTACCTGACCGACCTGCCGTCCGCTGCTGACACCGCATGACCGACATCTCGATCGAGGTCGTCGCGGTCGGTGCCTTCGCGTCGGTGCAGGACTGCGGGCGGCGTGGCTATCGCCGCATCGGCGTGCCGTGGTCCGGGGTGCTCGACCCGCAGCTGATGCGCATTGCCAACGCCCTGGCAGGCAATGTCGAAGGTGCCCCGGTCATCGAATGCTTCGACGGCGGACTGAGGCTGGCCGCGCGCGGCGCGGCAGTGCGCATCGCGGTAACCGGCGACGCGGTTATCGAGCACGAAAGTGCCGGCGAGCGCCGCGTGTTGGCTTCCTGGCGTTCGATGAGCCTGGCTGATGGCGACATGCTGCGCATCCGCCGCATGACAAGTGGTCGCATCGCCGTCGTCGCCGTAGAGGGTCTAGAACTTCCGCTGGTGCTGGGCAGTGCATCGACATACGCACGCGCTGCGCTCGGCGGGCTGGACGGTCGCCCCTTGCGTGCGGGGCAGAGGCTGCCGGTGCCGCCGGCCAGTGTGCGCCCCGAGCTGCTGCTGGCCGAGCCGCCAAAGCCCACGGGCGACCCGGTCCGCGTCGTCGCCGGGCCGCAGGCCGACCACTTCACCGATGCCGTTCGCGCCGCCTTCGTCGATGCCGACTACCTCGTCAGCGCGGAAGCCGACCGCATGGGTGTTCGACTGCAGGGCCCCGCGCTGGCGCATGTCGGCGCGCCTGAGATCGTCTCCGACGCGACCGTTCCGGGCTCGATCCAGGTGCCGGGCAGCGGCCAGCCAATCGTGCTGCTGGCCGACGCGCAGACCGCCGGCGGCTACCCCAAGATCGGCACCGTTGTCAGCGCCGACCTGCCACGACTGGCCGCGGCCCGGCCCGGTCAGCGAATACGCTTTGCATGGGTGGATGCGACCGTGGGCGAAGCCCTGGCACGCTCCGCCGACTCACACACCCGCACTCTGTTGAAATCGCTTCGGCCGCTGCTGTCCGCAGGCATCGACGAATCGGCTCTTTATGCGGGCAACCTGGTGACCGGTTTCATAGACGCGATGGCGCCGGAGTTCGCTCACGACGACACTGCCGTCGCGGCGCCGTTTTTGCCTGCACTCCCGAGACCGTACGATGAAGATCAACCTCAACGCTGACTTGGGCGAATCCTTCGGTGCTTGGCGCATGGGCGACGACGTGGCGTTGTTGGGCGTCGTTCGCGCGGCCAATATTGCCTGCGGTTTCCATGCGGGTGATCCGCTCGTGATGCGCAATACGGTTCGCACGGCGCTGGCCGCGGGCGTCGAACTCGGCGCCCATCCGGCGTATCCCGACCTGCAGGGCTTCGGCCGACGGCCGATGCAGATGGGGGAGGCCGAACTCGAGGCGGCGGTGATCTACCAGGTCGGGGCGCTGGCCGGCATGGCGGCGTCCGAGGGCGGGCGCCTGACGCACGTCAAACCTCACGGCGCCTTGAATAACCAGGCCTGCGAAGACGCGGCGCTGGCTGACTGTGTGGCGCGCGCCGCGCGCGCCATCGACCGCGAACTGATCCTGCTGGCACCGGCGCTATCGGAACTCTCGGCGGCCGGCGAGCGCGCCGGCTTGCGTGTGGCCAACGAAGTTTTCGCTGACCGTCTGTATACCGATGACGGCACGCTGGCTCCACGCAGCCGGCACAACGCCGTGCTGCACGACGACGCGGTCATAGTCGCGCATGTTATGCGCATGCTCGACGCAGGTGGCATCGTCGCGGAAAGCGGCAAAGTGCTACCGGCCACAATGCACAGCATCTGTGTACACGGCGACACGCCGGGTGCGATGGCCAACGCGATGCGGTTGCGATCTGCGCTGCAGGGCGCTGGCTGGAAGGTGACAGGGCTTGTCGAGGCGCTGGCTGGCTGAAGCCGATCGGCGGTCCGCGAGCCAGCGCAACGTCATGCTGGTGCCGGTGCGGTGCCGAGACAGCAGCGCAAGGGTCGACTTGCCCGGCACGCAGAGTATCTGGCTCGGACAATGCCCGAGCGCCTAGGCACATCGATGCTACTTCAGCCTGCACCTGAGGTGTGCGGCAGCTGCCAACGCGCGAGCCGGAGGCAGAAGATCACTAGCGGTGTGACGAAGAACGGGTAGCCCATCGTCCACCAAATGCTCAGATGGGGTGGGTTCAAGATAGGGTCGGGGAGCACAGTCCAGACCGTATGCATAGCCCACAACAGCCCACCGATACCGAAGTAGCCATACAGCGTCTCGACCGGCGCACGTGCCCAGAGCACCAGCACGCACGGGGACAAAGCTGTGATCACCGCAGCAGAAATAATCGGACCGGTCACCGCAAGGAAGACCTTCCGGTCGTGCATGCTGCGAAGCTGATCCTCATCGCCAATCCAGACCCGCGACAGGCTTGTCATCCGTGGGGCCGCCAGTAAGACGTCAATGTCGTTGAGGCCTGGCCGAAGAAATTCGTTTGCGATCGGTACCAGCATCATCCGGTCGGCGCCGCGAGGTTGCCTCGGCAGTGGGTCGCGGATGTGGTCGGCAACCATGTGGCCGTTGACGGCGATCCGAGCGTCCGCGAAACGCCCGGCAGGTAGATGGCAGTGTGCGTCGGCGCCGCGCCGAGGTCCGCATGCAAGCGATAGGCGGGCATCAGGACTGTCTTGTCGTCGCCGTGCCTTGCTCCGAGCATGTCTGGGAGGCTCACCGTCCGAGGCAGATCGCCGTCGGTGCCGGACCGAAAGGCGTGGGCCAACTCCTGAGGCATCGTGACTGGCTCGGAGGAAGCAGAATTGCTCGTCCCTGGGACGGTCAGCCATAAGAAGCCTCCGACGAGGGCCGAGCAAACACCAGCGCGCAGGCCAATCATCGCCGCCCTCCCATGGGAAAGCGATTGCACACCCACCAAGCCGGATGCGCAAGGGCAGTGAACAGCTCGCGAAGGGCGACCATGCCAATGCCGAGCCATGTGTCATAGCGGCCGTCGAACTCGCGCAGCCGAGGAGGACGCGATCAGTGCGCCCCTCGCTCCTGTGCGTGCCGCCATCGCGGCTAGCGCCACGGCGTCGTCAGCAGCTTCAGGGTCCCGATTGCAGGTCGCTTGCTCGTCGGTGAGTCGATAGTCCTATCGTCGCTGGCGCTGTTGGTCGACTCGGCTGCGACGATGATGTGGGCCTCGTCGGCCACCGCCGACTGCGCGTTGTGGCTGGCGTCAGATCCAGCCAGCGGTGCTCTTCATCACGGGCTATTCTGGTCGGTGAAATTGTCCTGCGCCTTGATCTCGGGCGCGCCGAACTGGCTTTTGTAGGGACCCCCCCGCGGCTCGTCGGGGTCTCGCCCGCGTTCGAGGGCACACCAGTTATTGCGCCGGTGGCACCGTAGGCAGACCGGCCCTCTCACTAGGGCCTTGACGTCGATTCATTTGTCGTAGCCGGGATTCGACCTGACGGGCAACGTCTGATAACTTCTGACTTTGCTCTGTTCCAGGGCCAACATCACGAGAACGACCGGCCGGCTAAACAGCGGACCTCCGATGCGTTGCAGCAAGCAGTCGCAATCCGCCGCGGTGCGTTCGACGACACCCGACGCAAAACGGGCGCTCGCCTGTCTTACTCGATGACTTCGTCGGCGC
>JBDSAB010000103.1:0-15871 GCA_039922395.1 Caldimonas sp. | reverse complement strand
CCACATCGCGCAGGCCGGCCTGCATCGCGGCCTCGATCGGCGCCGTGTTGTTGGTGTCCTCGATGAAGTCGCCGAGATGCGAGTCGTCGTCGTCGCCGATCGGCGTCTCCATCGAGATCGGCTCCTTCGCGATCTTCATGATCTTGCGGATCTTGTCTTCCGGGATCTCCATCTTCTCGGCCAGCGTCGGCGCATCCGGCTCGAAGCCGAACTCCTGCAGGTGCTGGCGGCTCAATCGGTTCATCTTGTTGATCGTCTCGATCATGTGGACCGGGATGCGGATCGTGCGCGCCTGGTCGGCGATCGAGCGCGTGATGGCCTGGCGGATCCACCACGTGGCGTAGGTCGAGAACTTGTAGCCGCGCCGGTATTCGAACTTGTCGACCGCCTTCATCAGGCCGATGTTGCCTTCCTGGATCAGGTCGAGGAACTGCAGGCCGCGGTTGGTGTACTTCTTCGCGATCGAGATCACAAGGCGCAGGTTGGCCTCGATCATTTCCTTCTTGGCGTCGCGCGAGGACTTCTCGCCCTCGTTCATGCGCTTGTTGATGCGCTTCAGGTCCTCGAGCGGCACGACGGCGCGGGCCTGCTGGTCCGACAGCTTCTTCTGCAGTTCCTGCACCGGCGGCAGGTTGCGCGCCAGGACCAGGCTGTACGGCTTGGCGGCCGAGACTTCCTTCTCCGCCCACTTCGTGTTCAGGATGTTCGGCGGGAAGTGCTTGATGAAGTACTCCTGCGGCATGCCGCATTTGTCGACCAGGATCTTGCGCAGCTCGCGCTCGTAGCGGCGCACGTCGTCGACCTGCGAGCGCAGGATGCCGCACAGCTTCTCGATCGTCTTGACCGTGAAACGGATCGTCATCAGCTCGGAGCTGATCGCCTGCTGGGCGCGGTTGTACGAAGGCGACTGGTAGCCGTCCTTCTCGAACGCCTTGCGCATCTTGTCGAAGTTGATGCGCAGCGCGTCGAACTTGACCAGTGCTGCGGCCTTCAGCTCCTCGAGCTTCTTGGTCAGCGCCTTCGAGCCGCCGTTGCCGTCGTCGTCGTCTTCCTCGTCGAAGAAGTCGACGTCTTCCTCGGCGACGTAGTCGTCGGCCTCATCCTCGGAGACGAAGCCGTCGACCGCCTCGGAGATCTTCATCTCGCCGGAACGGATGCGATCGGCGTAGCTCAGGATCTCGGCGATCGTCGTCGGCGAGGCGCTGATCGCCAGCATCATCGCCTGCAGACCGCCTTCGATGCGCTTGGCGATCTCGATCTCGCCTTCGCGGGTCAGCAGCTCGACCGTGCCCATCTCGCGCATGTACATGCGGACCGGGTCGGTCGTTCGGCCGAACTCGGAGTCGACGGTCGAGAGCGCCGCCTCGGCCGCTTCCTCGGCTTCCTCCTCGGTGGCCGTGGTCGCGCCACCGCCGGCGATCAGCAGCGTCGCTGCGTCGGGCGCCTGCTCGTAGACCGCGATGCCCATGTCGTTGAGCATCGAGACGATCGCCTCGAGGATCTCGTGATCGACGAGCTTCTCGGGCAGGTGGTCGTTGATTTCCTGGTGGGTCAGGAAGCCGCGCGTCTTGCCCATCTTGATGAGCGTCTTCAGCTCATGGCGACGCTTCGCGACTTCCTCTTCGGTCAGTGCGGTCTCGTCGAGTCCGAACTCGCGCATCAGCGCGCGTTCCTTCGCGCGCGACACCTTCATGCGCAGCGGCTTGGCCTTGACCTTCGCTTCGGTTTCGACTTCCGTTTCCGGCTCGCCTTCCAGGTCCGCCTCGAGGTCCGACAGATCGACGTCCGAGCCGTCGGACTTCTTCGCCTTGTCGTCGGGCTTGCCCGGCTTGCGCCCCGCCTTGCCCTTCAAGGCCTCGACAGCGACCGCACCCGGCTTGACCGCCGGTTTCGCCGACTTCTTCTGGACGTCGGCAGGCGACGTCTTCGCAGCCTTGACAGGCGTGCTGACAGAAGGTCCTTTGGCGGGGACGGTTTTCTTAGCGGTCATGCGGTTCCTCGATGATGTGGGCACGCGGTGCGTAGCGCCCTGATCTTGAACTGCGCACGAGAATGCGGTTTTCAAGGTCAGCGCACGAGCGCTCCGCCGAGCGGATGCAAGCACTCCCGGCGATGCGATCCCGACGAGGAATCGACCGCGGGTCGACGCGCGAGGGCGAGTTCACGAGGGGAACTCTGGTTCAGCAGTCCTTGCGGATCGGGGGGCCGATTGATGAAACCCTCGTCGAAGGGTGGCCGGTGCCGGAGGTGCTGCTTGCCGCTTGCCGCGTCTGAAAAGCCCTAGATTATCGCCAATCGAAATAATTTCGTCAAAGCGCGGGGTCGCAAATCCGCATCATCCGCCGGGCACCGGCGAGCGCGCGAGACGCTCCTTCAACACCCGTTGGCGCTGCAGCAGGTCGCGCTGGCGCGCCTTCGCAGCGTCGGACAAGTCCGGAGCGCCGGCGAGGAACTCGAGCTCGCTCTGGGTCACGCCGAGCCGAAGCCGGTCGATGATGACTTCGAGCTCCTGCCGCGCCCCATCGCCGGTGGGCATGTCGTGGAATTGGCGAATCCGGGTATGCAGCGGCGACAGCGCGCCGGTGCCGCCATCAGCCTCGAGTTCGGCACCAATTGCCGACGGAGACAGCGTGCCGTGCTCGTGAACGATGCGGTCAATCCACGAAAAGAAGTCGCCATGCGGAGCGGGCTGCTCGGTCAGCAGCTGCTGAACCTCAGGCTCGAGCTGCTCCCACAGGTCGGAGCGCTGAACAACGAGCCAGACGGCCCGGTCGAGCGACGTCGCCATCGTCGCCAGCGGGCGCCGTGAGGCAATCGGCCGTGCCGGCGGCGAGCGGGTCGGCGAGGGCGCGGAGCCGGATCCGCCTCGACGCACCTCACCGGCCGCCGTCGTCGATCCGGGCCCGGCGGTCCGGCCCGGGGATAGCGCTGCTCGCAGTTCTTCCGGGGCGATCCGGGCCTTCTCGGCCAGCGCATCGATGATCTGGCCGCGCAGCAAGCCAGGCGGCAACTGACCGATCCAGGGGCGCGCCTGGGCGACGAGCTTGGCGCGGCCCTCGGCGCTGTCGAGGTCGCAGCCAGCGGCGGCGCCCTCGAGAAGCTGCCGTGACAGCGGCACGGCTCCCGACACGCTGCGCTCGAACGCTTCGGCGCCCATCTCGCGCACGAAAGAGTCCGGGTCGTGCTCCGGCGGCAGAAACAGGAACCGGATCGTCCGCGTGTCGGTCGCGTGCGGCAGACTGGCCTCGAGGGCCCGGAGTGCAGCCCGGCGCCCGGCCGAGTCGCCGTCGAAGCTGAAGACCACCGAGTCCGTGAACCGGAACAGCTTCTGCACGTGGTCGGCTGTGCAGGCGGTGCCGAGCGTCGCGACGCCATTCTCGAAACCCGCCTGCGCCAGCGCCACCACGTCCATGTAGCCCTCGACCACGAGCGCGTAGCCACGCTGGCGCAGGGCCGCGCGCGCTTCGAACAAGCCGTAGAGCTCACGGCCCTTGACGAAGACCGGCGTTTCCGGGGAGTTCAGGTACTTGGGCTCGCCGCGGTCGAGGACGCGACCGCCGAAGCCGATGATGTCGCCCTGGACCGAACGGATCGGAAACATGATGCGATCGCGAAAACGGTCGTAGCGCTTGCGTTGTGCTTCGTCGGCGCCGTCCGCCTCCTGCACGATCACCATGCCGCTTTCTTCGAGCAGTGGGTCGTCGTAGGACGGGAACACGCTCGCCAGGCCACGCCAGCCGTCCGGCGCGTAGCCCAGGCCGAACCGGGCCGCGATTTCGCCGCTCAGGCCGCGGCCCTTCAGATAGTCGATCGCCCGGGAACTCTCCTTGAGCTGGCGACGGTAGTGCGCGGCGGCCCGGGCCAGGACGTCGGTGAGCGTGACCCGTCGCTCCTTCTGGGCGGCGGCCAGTTCGCGATCCGCCACCGACCGGTCGTCGTCGGGCACGGTCAGGCCGACCTGTTGCGCCAGATCCTTGACCGCATCGATGAACGTCATGCCGTTCTGTTCGACGAGGAAGCGGATTGCGTCGCCGTTTGCTCCGCAGCCGAAGCAGTGATAGAACTGCTTCGTCGGGGTGACCGTGAAGCTTGGCGATTTCTCGGCGTGAAACGGGCACAGCCCGCTGAAGTTGATTCCGCTTTTCTTCAGCTGGACCTGGCGGCCCACGACGTCGACGATGTCGACGCGTGCCAGGAGTTCCTGGATGAAGGCGGGCGGAATCACCCGATCAGTCTACGGCGCGGCCAGTGCACCGATGCTCACGAACCGAGCAGAAGCGCGATCAGGAACCTCGGGACGGCTGTTCTTACATCGCGGAGGCGGTGCGATCAGACTGCGAAGTCCGAGAGTTTTCGTCCGGAGGCGAGCGCCGCCTTCAGCCATTTGGGCTGCAATCCACGCCCGCTCCAAGAATCTCCGGTGGCGGGATTGCGATATTTGGCGGCGACTTTCTTGCCGGTACCGGCTTTTGGCTTGGCGGTCGAGCGTTGCGCGAGATCGGCGGGCGTCAGGCCATATTCGGACATCAGCGTGCGGATTTTCTCGACCGCGTCGCCTCTTTCCTTCTTCTTGGTGGCCTCAATTTGTTGATCGAGGGCTTCCTTCTGAGCGAGCAAATCCTGCAGTGAGGCCACGTCTTACTCCCTTGTTCGAATCCGGATCGTGCTGCAAATTCTAATCAAGGAAGGCTGCGCCCGTCGATTCAATCAGTTTTGTGAGCCTTCGAGCTTGACAAAGGTTTTCTACTAAGCGCTCGGAGGAACATATCCGGCCGGCTGCTCCGCACCGGTGCCGAAAAAGAAATTCTCCATCTGACGCGCCAGGTACTGGCGCGCCCGCTGATCCGCGAGATTGAGCCGGTTCTCGTTGACGAGCATCGTCTGATGCTTCATCCAGAGCGCCCATGCCTCTTTGCTGATGGAGCTGTAGATCCGCTTGCCGAGTTCGCCGGGATAGGGCGCGAAGTCCATACCCTCCGCTTCCTTTTTCAGGTAAGCGCATTGAACAGTGCGGGCCATTCTTGATCTCCTCGAATTACGTATGGGTTGCGGTTGAATCGCGATTCGACTCAAGCCAGCTTCTTGACCAAGACCTGCGAGCGCCGGTCCCAGTTGTATTTGCGTTTGCGCGCGTCGGGTAACCAGTCGGGCTCGACCTGCGCGAAACCTCGCTTGATGAACCAGTGCATCGTGCGGGTCGTCAGCACGAAGATACTGTCGAGGCCCGCTGCCTTCGCACGCTGCTCGACCCGCTTCAATATGCGCTCGCCGTCGCCTTGGCCTTGCACCATTGGCGAGACGGTCAAGGCCGCCAATTCGCCCGTCTTCGCTTCGGGATACGGATACAGCGCAGCGCAGCCGAATATCACGCCGTCGTGTTCGATCACGGTGTAAAGGCCGATGTCGCGCTCGATCTCGGTCCGGTCTCGCTTGACCAGTGTGCCGTCGCGCTCAAAGGGCTCGATCAGGTGGAGCACGCTGCCGACATCGTCCGGGCCGGCCTGGCGCAGGCTCTCGAGCTTTTCATCGACGACCATCGTGCCGATGCCATCGTGCGTGAACACCTCCATCAGCAGCGCGCCTTCGACCGCGAACGGCAGGATGTGCGACCGCTCGACGCCGCCGCGGCAGGCCTTCACGCAGTACTCGAGGTACCAGGCCGGATCGGTCGGCAGCTGCGGCTTCGGCTGGCTCGCCAGCAGGCGCTCAGCATCGGCCAGCGCGAGCTCGGTGTCGATCGGACTCTCCGGATCATCGAGCGTCTCGCGAATGCCGGCGACCTCGGTGACGAACAACAGCTTGTCGGCATGCAGCGCGATCGCGGTGCTGGTCGCCACATCCTCCATCGTCAGGTTGAACGCCTCGCCGGTCGGCGAGAAACCAAACGGCGACAGCAGCACCATCGCGCCGATGTCGATCGCGCGCCGGATGGCGACGCTGTCGACCTTGCGCACGACCCCGCTGTGGATGAAGTCGACGCCTCCGCGGATGCCGACCGGTTGCGCGGTGAGAAAGTTGCCCGAGACGACGCGGACGATGGCGTTGGCCATCGGCGTGTTCGGCAAGCCCTGCGAGAACGCCGCCTCGATCTCGAAGCGCAGCTGACCGGCGGCTTCCTGCGCGCTGTCGAGCGCGATCGCGTCGGTGATCCGCAGCCCCTGGCTGTAGCGCGACTCGTGTCCCTTCGAGCGCAACTGCTCGTTGACCTGCGGCCGAAAGCCGTGCACCAGCACGAGCTTGATGCCCATCGCGTGCAGGATCGCGAGGTCCTGCGCGAACGGGTTGAGCTTGCCGGCCGCAATCAGCTCACCGGCGATCGCGACGACGAAGGTCTTGCCGTGGTACGCGTGGATGTGCGGTGCCACGGTGCGGAACCAGGGCACGAACGTGTGAGGAAAGACCAGATTCAATGGCGGACCGGCGAGAAAAAGGAGGCCGCGATTCTGGCACGTTGCCGAACTGCGACGTGCGCGGTCCGGTCTTGAAGGCGGCTACTTGTAGAGCAGCTCAGGCAGCCAGAGGCCGATCTGCGGGAACGTGTAGAGCAGCACGATCGCGACCACCTGAATGGCCATGAACGGCATCATCCCGGCGAATATCTGGTTCAGCGTCACGTGGCGCGGCGACACCCCTTTCAGGTAGAACGCCGCCATGGCGACCGGTGGCGACAGGAACGCGGTCTGCAGGTTCAGCGCCACCAGCAGTCCGAAGAACAGCGGATCGACGCCGAACTTGGCCAGCAGCGGGATGAAGATCGGCATGAAGATCACGATGATCTCGGTCCATTCGAGCGGCCAGCCGAGAATGAAGATGATGAACTGCGCCAGCACCATGAACTGGAACGTCGAGAGGCCAAGCGACAGCACCCAGCGCTCGATCAGTTCCTGACCGCCGAGCAGCGCGAACGACGCGGAAAAGATCGACGAGCCGACGAACAGCCAGCACACCATCGCGCTCGTCTTCGCGGTCAGGAACGATGACTCCTTGATGATCCCGCCGAGGTCCTTCAACGTCGTGCTGACCGGATCGGCGCGCTTCGCCTGACGTGCGGCGATGTAGCGATAGGCTCCCGCGAGGACGACGCCGCCGAAGCCGCCGACCGCAGCCGCTTCCGTAGGCGTCGCCAGCCCGAACACGATCGAGCCGAGCACCGCGAGGATCATCACCGCGAGCGGGAAGAATGATGTCAGCAGCATCTTGAAAATTTCGAGCCGTTGCCAATTCATCAGCCAGCTGATCAGCGCGATGGCAGCCACCCCGACGGCGAGGGTGATCCAGTACCACATCGGGACGGGCAAGCGCTCGGCAGGCTTGGCCTCCGGGGTCGTCGCCTTTTCCTGCGCCGCCGGCTTTGGTGGTGCAGCGGCCGATTCGGCCGGCTTGGCAGCCGCGACGGGCGCCGAAGCCGCACTCTCGGCTTCCGGTTCCTTGAGCGTGCTCGCGTCGCCGAGGCCTTCGGCGGGAGGCTCCTCGAGGCCCGACGCTGGCGCCGGCGTCTCGTCGGCCACGATGCCGCCTCCAGCCTGCACCAGGCCCGTCGTGTCGGCGGCGAGGCGGGGTGCAGTGGCGCTGCCATACATCAACGCCAGCAACACGGTGATGCTGATGGCGGGCAGCAGCGACAAGAACAGCTGTCCGGCCACCGAGCCTTTCGCGGCCACCGGCATACGGAAGCCGCTCAAGAGGCCGGCGAGCGCGTTGCGATGCCGCGAGCTCAGGGCTTCTGAGAGGGGCGGCAGGGGAACCTGACGCTCGCTCTCGCTCAATGGCGGCGCAAGGTGCGGCTTGATCTTCGCCAACACGATCACATACATCACATAGAGCGCCGCCAGCATGACTCCGGGAAAGAACGCGCCGGCGTAGAGCTTGACGACGGAAACGCCTGCAGTCGCGCCGTAGACGATCAGCAAAACCGACGGCGGAATCAGGATGCCGAGGCACCCCCCCGCCGTGATCGCACCCGCCGACAGCTGGACGCTGTAGCCGGCCCGCAGCATCGCGGGCAGCGCCAGCAGGCCCATCAAGGTCACCACGGCGCCGACGATGCCGGTCGCGGTCGCGAAGATCGCGCAGGTGACGATCGTGGCCACGGCAAGGGCGCCCGGCACGCGGGCCAGCGAGAGGTGAAGGCTCTTGAAGAGCTTCTCGATCAGGTTCGCGCGCTCGACCAGGTAGCCCATGAACACGAACAGCGGAATCGCGATCAGCACGTCGTTCGACATGACCGAATAGGCGCGCTGAACCATCAGGTCGAGGATCTGCTGTGTCGCAATCTCGGGGTTGACGCTTCGGTAGGCGAGCCAGCCGAAGAAGACGCCCATCCCCATCAGCGTGAACGCGGTGGGGAAGCCCAGCATGATGGCCACGACGATCAACGCCAGCATCAAGAGGCCGAGCGCGCCCTGGTCCTCGTGACTCAGGTGGCCGTCGGCGAAGTTCGCCCAGGGCGTGAGGATCACGACCGTGACGAGGATGATCGCCATCAGCGTGAAGCCGAACCACAGCTCCTTGCGGATCTTCATTTCGCGCCTTCCTTGGGCAGCACGAAGCTGTCGAGTTTGGCGATGTCCTCGTCTTTCACGTGGACCATCTCCTTCAGCTTGTCGACGTCGACTTCCTGCACGTCTTCTTCGCGCGACGGCCATTCGCCTTGCTGGATGCAGATGACGCAGCGGATGATCTCGACGACGCCTTGCGCCAGCAGAAAGGCGCCGGCCAGCGGCAAGATCATCTTGAACGGATAGATCGGCGGGCCTTCAGCCGTGATGTTCGACGTCTCGCGGATCACCCATGATTCGGCGGCGAAGTAATAGCCCGCATAAGTCAACGCGAAAACGCCCGGAATGAAAAAGAGGATGTAGAGGATGAGGTCGATGGTCGCCTGGGTGCGCGGCTGGAAGAATCCGTAGAGCACGTCACCCCGAACGTGCCCTGACTTGGCCAGCGTGTAGGCCCCGGCCATCATGAACAACGTGCCGTACATGATGATCATCACGTCGAAGGCCCACGAGTGCGGGGCATCCAGGACGTAGCGGGAAAACACCTCCCACGTGATCATGAATGTGAGCGCGACGATCAGCCAGGAGAAAGCCTGGCCCACGAAGGTGCTGATCTTGTCGATCGTCAGGAGAAGTTTCTGCATGGGTGGCGATGCTCAAAACGAAATCAGCCACCCGGGCGCAGCCCGGATGGCCGATGTGGCGGTCAATGGATGACTACGCCTTCTTGGGTTCGGGTGCTTTCGTCCCGAAGAAGTGACCAACCGCCATGCGCCGGCTGACATAGGTGTCCTGGTCCCACTTCACGGCACGCTCGGCGAAGGCCTTCTGCGAGGCGACGATCTCCTTGAACAGCGGGTTTTCAGCCGACTTCTTCTCGAGGATCGCATCCCACAGCTTCAGTTGAGCCTGGAGCACGCTGTCTGGGGTCTTGTAGAACTTGACCTTGTCCTTGGTCTGCAACTCGATGTAGTCCTTCGAGTAGCGGTCGATCGCCTTCCACGACATGTCCGCGGAGGCTGCCTCGACGGCGTACGCGATGATCGACTTCATCTTCGCCGGCAGGGCCTCGTACTTCGGCTTGTTGAAGGTGATCTCGAACGTTTCGGCGCTCTGGTGATAGCTCTGCAGCATGCAGACCTTCGAGACGTCCGGGAAGCCGAGGATGCGGTCGGAGCTAGCGTTGTTGAACTCGGCGCCGTCGAGCAGGCCGCGATCCATCGCCGGGACAATTTCACCGCCGGGCAGCGCATTGACCGCCGCGCCCATTGCCGTGAAGAGGTCGATAGCCAGCCCGTTGGTGCGGAACTTCAGGCCCTTGAAGTCTTCGGTCTTGGTGATCGGCTTCTTGAACCAGCCGAGCGGCTGGGTGGCCATCGGACCGTACAGGAAGGACACCACGTTGCCGCCGATCGAGGCGTACAGCTTGTCGAGCAGTTCCTTGCCGCCGCCGTACTTGTGCCAGGACAACAGCATGTTCGCGTCCATGCCGAACGCAGGCCCCGAATTCCACAACGCCAGCGCATTTTGTTTGCCGTAGTTGTAGCCGAGGACGCCGTGGCCGCCGTCGAGGGTGCCCTTCGAAACTGCGTCGAGCAGGCCGAAGGCGGGGACGACGGAGCCGGCCGGCAGCACCTCGATCTTCAGCTCGCCGCCGGTCATGTCGTTGACCTTCTTTGCGAAGTCTTGCGCGTACTCGTGGAAGATGTCCTTCGACGGCCATGTGCTCTGGAAGCGCATGCTCGTGGTCTGGGCTTGCACGAGCGCCGGTGCACTCAGGGCACCCGCGGTGCCGACGGCCGTGGCAGCGCGTTTGAGGAAGCGGCGGCGCGGCGCGGCGGCGGCCGGGGTCGATTTTTTCGTGTTCACGAATGTCTCCTTGTCATGGGTTCCGCGGGCCACAGTCGTGTCACCATCTTCGGGCGTTGCGGACCGCAGTCGAAGTCGGCACGGTGCCCGCTTCGTTCGATCGGTCGGCGAGCAAAGTCGGCGCTTCCCTCGGGCGCCCAGTATGGACGCCACGGAAATGTTGCCCGACCTCGCTGGTTCGACAAGTAGGGAAAAGCCTCGGCGCCCTGGGGTTCGCGCGCGCCGGAACGCCTGTCAGCGTCGTGAAAGGAATAATCCGGAGCGATGCCTTCTCCGACACCGTTGACCACGACGCCTGCTCCTGCCTCGCGGTCCGGCCTTCCCCCCATCGAGTTTCCGCCGTCGCTGCCGGTGTCGGCGCGACGTGACGAGATCGCGGCCGCACTGAGGCAACACCAGGTCGTGATCGTCAGCGGCGAAACAGGTTCCGGCAAGACGACGCAGCTGCCGAAGATCGCGCTGGCGCTCGGGCGCGGCAAGGCGAACACAGGCCGCCTCATCGGCCACACCCAGCCGCGCCGGATTGCCGCGTCGAGTGTCGCCAAGCGCATCGCTCACGAGCTGGGAACGCCGCTCGGCGAGGTGGTCGGCTTCAAGGTGCGGTTCCAGGATCGCTTGTCGGCCGGCGCCAGCGTGAAGCTGATGACCGACGGCATCCTGCTGGCCGAGACCCAGTCGGACCCGCTGCTCCGCGCGTACGACACGCTGGTCATCGACGAGGCGCATGAGCGCAGCCTCAACATCGACTTCCTGCTCGGCCATCTGCGCCATGTTCTGCCGCGCCGGCCCGATCTGAAAGTCGTCGTCACATCGGCGACGATCGACGCGGACCGGTTCGCCGAACACTTCCGGTCCGCGAGCGGTCCGGCGCCGGTGATCCAGGTCTCGGGCAGGCTGTACCCCGTCGAGCAGCGTTGGCGACCGTTCGAGGAGAGCCGCGACTACGGCCTCAACGATGCGATCGGCGATGCGGTCGACGAGCTCTGGCGCGGCAGCGCCGACGGCACGCTGGGGGCGGCCGGCAGCGGCGACGTGCTGGTCTTCCTCCCCGGCGAGCGCGAGATCCGCGAAGCCGCCGATCATCTGCGCCGGCACCACCCTCCCGGCGTCGAGGTCGTGCCGCTGTTCTCGCGCTTGAACCAACAGGAACAGGATCGCGTGTTCGAGCCGCACAGCGCGCGCCGCATCGTGCTGGCCACGAACGTCGCCGAGACCTCGTTGACCGTGCCGGGCATCGGCTATGTGATCGACGCGGGTACGGCGCGGGTCAAGCGCTACAGCTACCGCAACAAGGTCGAGCAGCTGCTGGTCGAGCCGGTCAGCCAGGCGGCCGCGAACCAGCGGGCAGGGCGGTGCGGTCGGGTCAGCAACGGCGTCTGCATCCGGCTCTATGACGAGGCCGACTTCGCGAAGCGGCCGCGCTTCACCGATCCGGAGGTATTGCGCTCATCGCTGGCCGGCGTGATCCTGAGGATGAAGGCGCTTGGCCTCGGCTCGGTCGAGGACTTTCCGTTCCTCGATGCGCCGCCGCGCCGGGCGATCGCCGATGGCTACCAACTCTTGGCCGAGCTCGGCGCGGTCGACGACGCCAATGCGCTGACCGCGATCGGCCGCGAGCTCTCGAAGCTGCCGCTCGATCCGCGTGTCGGACGGATGATTCTCGAAGCGCGCAATCGCGAAGCGCTCGCCGAGGTGCTGGTGATCGCGAGTGCGCTCAGCGTGCAGGATGTGCGCGATCGGCCGCTCGAGCAAGCCCAGGCGGCCGATCAGGCACATCGGAAGTTCGACGACGAGAAGTCCGAGTTCGTCAGCGCCCTGAACCTGTGGAAGTGGCTCGAGGCCAGTCGCGGCGCGCAGGGTGCGCACAAGCTCTCCAGTCGCAAGCAGGAGCAACTGCTGCGTGACCACTTCATTTCGCCGCGTCGGGTTCGCGAGTGGCGCGATATCCACTCGCAGCTCCACACGGTCGTGGCCGAGCACGGCTGGCGGATCAACGGCGCGCCGGCGAGCTACGAACAGATCCACCTGTCGATGCTGGCCGGGCTGCTCGGCAACGTCGGCCTGAAGAGCGACGACGACGAGTGGTACTTGGGCGCGAGGGGCATTCGCTTCTACCGGCATCCGGGCGCCAACCTGTCGAAGAAGCCCGGTCGCTGGATCGTCGCCGCCGAGTTGGTCGAGACCACGCGCCTCTACGGTCGCGGGATCGCCGCGATCGAGCCGCAATGGCTGCCGGGCATCGCGGGCCACGTGATCAAGACCCAGTTGCTCGACCCGCACTGGGAGAAGAAGGCGGCGGAGGTGATCGCGCTCGAAAGGGCAACGCTCTACGGCATCCCGATCTACAGCAATCGACGGGTCGCGTTCGCGAAGATCGACCCGCAGAGCGCACGCGAGATCTTCATCCGCGAAGCGCTCGTCGCAGCTGAATGGGACACGCCGTTGCCGTTCGCCGCGGCGAACCGCAAGGCGATTGCGCAGGTGCAGGAGCTCGAGCACAAGTCGCGGCGCCAGGACGTCCTCGTTGACGACGAACTGATCTACGACTTCTACGCGGCGCACGTCCCGGCGGACGTCCACAGCGGCCACACGTTCGAGCGCTGGTACCGCAGCGAGGTGAAGCGGCAGCCGCGCCTGCTGATGCTGTCTCGTGACGAGCTGATGCGCCATGAGGCGGCTGGCATCACCGGCACCGCATTCCCGAAGCAGATTCGCCTCGGCGGCATCGACTGCGCGGCGACCTACCTCCATGAGCCGGGCGACCCAAAGGACGGTGTCACGGTCACCGTGCCGATCTATGCCCTCAACCAGGCGAGCGAGGACCGTTGCGAATGGCTCGTGCCCGGCATGCTGAAGGAGAAGGTGGTCGCGCTGCTGAAGACCCTGCACCAGCGGCCGCGCTCGCGACTGCTGCCTTTGCCCGAGTTCACCGATGGGTTCATGGCGGCGACGCCATTTGCGAACGGCAGTCTGGTGGATACGTTGCTCGGCGCGGTCCGCGACAAGACCGGCCTCGATGTGAAGCGCGCCGACTTCAAGCAGGAACAAGTGCCGGCGCACCTTCTGATGAATGTGCGGGTCGTCGACGAGAACGGGCGCCAGCTCGGCATCGGGCGCAACCTGGCGGCGCTGAAAGCCGAGCTCGGCGGCTTGGCGCGCTCGGCCTTTCAATCGCTGGCGGCCTTGAAGCTGCCGGACCAGGCTGGTGCGGTACAGCAGTCCACGAACACAGAACGGTCGACGCTCGGCCATTCCAGCAATCGACCGACCTCGTCGTCAGGAGGGACGACGGCCTCCGCCGGAAACGACGCCGTCGCCGCCGAGCCAGTGCGCTACACCGCATGGACGTTCGGCGAGCTGCCGGAGCTGATGGAAGTGCGAAAGGGCGGCCAGACGCTGGTCGGCTTTCCGGCGCTGATCGATCGGACGACCCATGTGGAGGTCGAGGTCTTCGACGAGCCGGCCGTCGCTGCGACGAAGCACCGCGCCGGGCTTCGTCGCCTGTTCGCCATGCAGATCCGCGATGCGCTGAAGTACCTCGAGAAGAACCTGCCCGATGCGCGCCAGCTCGAGGTCGCCTACATGCCGCTCGGCACGCCGGCCGATCTGCGCGAGCAGATCATCGACGTTGCCCTCGACCGCGCGTTCTTGTTGGAGCCGCTGCCGGATGATGCCGCGTCTTTCGGCAAGCGCCTCGAGGACGGCCGCGGCCGCCTGACGCTGATCGCCAACGAGGTGGCGCGCAGCGCTGCCGGCGTCTTGTCGGAGCACGGGGCCGCTGTGCGCAAGCTGAAGGATGCCCGCCCGCCGAAGGACGTTGCCGAGGACATCGGTGCGCAGCTCGCCCGCCTCGTCCCGAAGCGCTTTCTGGTCGAGACGCCCTGGACGCAGTTAGCGCATCTGCCGAGGTATTTGAAGGCGGTGACCCTGCGCCTCGATAAGCTGCGTTCGGAGCCGGCCCGTGATGCGCAGCGCCTCGCGGAGTTGCGCCCGATCGAACAGCGCTTCTGGCGGCACCTCGCGGATCGGCGCGGTGTCCGGGACGCGCGCCTCGACGAGTTCCGCTGGCTGCTCGAAGAACTGCGCGTCAGCCTGTTCGCGCAGGAGCTGCGGACGCCTCAGCCAGTCAGCGTGAAGCGCCTGGAGAAGGCGTGGGCGCAGATCGCGGCTTGAGGGCGTTGGCGCCGATTGGACGGTTGACGCCTGTCGCATCGGAGCGACTCTGCCACGCGTGGCTCGGGGCAGAGCGCGCCGATGGTCGCGGTCCGCCGCGACCCCCTGGGTACAATCGCGGCGTATTCGGGGCGTAGCGCAGCCTGGTAGCGCAACTGGTTTGGGACCAGTAGGTCGCGAGTTCGAATCCCGCCGCCCCGACCAGATCTGATCCGGCCTCCAGGCCCTTGCTGCCCGTAGCTCAACTGGATAGAGCAGTTGCCTTCTAAGCAACAGGTCGGGGGTTCGAGTCCCTCCGGGCAGACCACCGATCGTGCGGGTTTGCAAGCAATCAACCCCTTCCATACCTTAAAGCTCTGACAGGGGTCTCCGCCGCTCCCGTGGCACGCGAGCAGGGAGCGCGCTCAGCGCGGGTGCATCGTCGCCTTATCGCACCAAGGCGTAGGGAAATGTGCGGCGTTGCGGCACTCCCGACACTGCAGCCGGTAACCTCCGGGCCCGAGTCCCGTGCCCCTGGGCGCGGCGGCAGCACCCTGCGTGCGCCCCTTCGACCCGCTCGCGCGGCGCGCGCTGCTTGCGACCATCCCCCACATGTTCGGATCCTCCAAACCCATTCCCTTCGAGCCGTACGGTCGACGCCGGTCGCGTTGGCGGGTGCCCCGCTGGCTGGTGCTCATCCTGCTCGGAATCGGCATTGGCGCCGGCGGTGTGCTCTACATGCAAGAGCGGTACCTGCCGCCCCGCCTCACCGCCGAAGCCTCGACACAGTTGCGCAAGTCGTTCGAGCACGCAGATGCCGAACGGCAGCGGATGCAGGCTGAGCTCACCACGACTTCCGACCGGCTGCGTGGCTCGCACGACGAGATCAAGCGGCTGGCGTCGGAGCGGGACGTGAAGGGCGAGGCCGTGCAGCGACTGCAGCACGACATCGCGTCCCTGGTCGCGTCGCTGCCACCCGATCCGCGCAACGGGCCGGTGGCCGTGCGTGCCGCGCGCTTCGAGGTGCAAGGCGATGCGCTGGCCTACAACGTCGTACTTTCGAGGGAGCGCGCGGGCGCGACCCCGTTCGGCGGCGTGATGCAGCTCGTCGTTGCCGGCGCGTCCGGTCGCGCCGCCGACACGGTCTCGCTGCCCCCGGTGCCGGTCTCGATCGGGCTCTACGACACGGTACGCGGCAGTCTGCCCCTGCCCACCGGCTTCAAGCCGCGCCAGACGACGATCCACATCCTCGACAAGGTCGGCGGCAAGCTCATGGGACTGCGCGTCATCAACGTCAACTGAGGGTTCAGCGAAAGCGATCGATGGCGCTGACGTGGTCGGCGCGGCGCCTT
>JBDSAB010000102.1:0-7222 GCA_039922395.1 Caldimonas sp. | reverse complement strand
CCGGCGCGGTCGTCTCCAGCTTCGTCGGGGCACGGTGCAGACGCCGGTGTTCATGCCGGTCGGCACCTACGGCAGCGTCAAGGGCGTGATGCCGGACTCGCTCGAGGCGATGGGCGCGCAGATCATTCTCGGCAACACGTTCCACCTGTGGCTGCGGCCCGGTCTCGACGTCGTGCGCGGCTTCGGCGGCCTGCACCGGTTCGAGAACTGGTCGCGCCCGATGCTGACCGACAGCGGCGGCTTCCAGGTCTGGTCGCTCGGCGAGATGCGCAAGATCGCCGAGGAGGGCGTGCGCTTCGCGTCGCCGGTCAACGGAGACAGGCTGCTGCTGACGCCGGAGGTCAGCATGCAGATCCAGCGCGTCCTCGACAGCGACATCGTGATGCAGTTCGACGAGTGCACCGCGTACGAGACCGCCGGCCACCGCACGACCGAGGCCGAGGCGCGCACGTCGATGGAGCTGAGCCTGCGCTGGGCCCGGCGCTGCCTCGACGAGTTCGCACGCCTCGAGAACCCGAACGCGCTGTTCGGCATCGTCCAGGGCGGCATGTTCGAGACGCTGCGCGAGGAGTCGCTGGCGGCACTCGTCGATCTTGATTTGCCCGGCTACGCGATCGGCGGCGTCAGCGTCGGCGAGCCGAAGGACGAGATGCGGCGCATCGTCGCCCACACGCCGCACCGACTGCCGGCCGCCAAGCCGCGCTACCTGATGGGGGTCGGCACGCCGGAGGACCTGGTCGAGGGCGTCGCTGCCGGCGTCGACCTGTTCGACTGCGTGATGCCGACCCGCAACGCGCGCAACGGCCACCTGTTCACGCGCTTCGGCGATCTGAAGATCCGCAACGCGCGCCATCGCAGCGACGAGGGGCCGCTCGATCCGACCTGCGCCTGCTATGCCTGCGGCGGCTTCTCGCGCGCCTACCTGCACCACCTCGACCGCTGCGGCGAGATGCTCTTTTCGATGCTGGCGACGGTCCACAACCTGCACTACTACCTGAACCTGATGCGCGAGGTCCGCGCCGCGATCGAGGCGGGCACGTTCGCCGCGTTCGCGCAGCAGTTCCGTGTCGACCGGGCGCGCGGCGTCTAGCGCTGCGGTTGGCCGACCGCCCGCTTCGGTGCGCTCACGCCCGCCGGGATAATGAAATCGACCGACGATGGAAATCAAACCGACGAGACAGCGATGCCGCAGATCACCTACCTCCATGACGACGGCTCGCGCGTGAGCCTGACCGTCGCGGTCGGCGCCAATGTGATGCGCACCGCGATCGAGAACGATGTCGACGGCATCGTCGCGGAGTGCGGCGGCGCGGCCGCCTGCGCGACCTGCCACGTCTACGTCGAGCCCGCGTTCGCGAAGCGCTTCCCGCGGCCGACCGAGATCGAGGACGAGATGCTCGAAAGCACCGCATCCGAACGCCGGGCGGAGAGCCGGCTCAGCTGCCAGCTGAATCTGCCGGCCGGCCTCGACGAGCTGATCGTCCGCATTCCACCGGTGCAGGTGCCGTGATGCTCGATGCCGAATCCTGCGTGGTGATCATCGGCGCCGGCCAGGCCGGCTTCCAGGCGGCGGCGTCGCTGCGCGAGCAGGGTTACGCCGGCCGCGTCGTGCTGATCGGCGACGAGGCGAGCCTGCCGTACCAGCGGCCGCCGCTGTCGAAGGCGCACCTGAAGCTCGAGGCCGAGGATGCGCAGCTGCATTTCCGCCCCGATGCGTTCTTCGCCGAGAAGCGCATCGAGCTGCGCGCGCCCGATCGGGCGACTGCGATCGACCGCGAGGCGCACCGCGTCGTGCTCGCGTCGGGCGAGAGCGTCGCCTACGACCACCTCGTGCTGGCGACCGGCACCCGGCCGCGCCGGCCCGACTGGCCGGGCATCGACCTGCAGGGCGTCCACCTGCTGCGCACGGTCGAGGACGCGCGCCAGATCCGCGCCCGGCTGCAGACCGCGAAGCGGGTCGTCATCGTCGGCGCCGGCTTCATCGGCCTCGAGGTCGCGGCGACCGCGGGCACCGCGGGCCTGCCGGTCACCGTGATCGAGTTCGCCGAGCGCCCGCTGAAGCGTGCGCTTTCGGCCGAGATGGCGACGCATCTGCTGCGCGCGCACGAGAGCCGCGGCGTCACGTTCATGCTGCGCACCTCGGTCGCGTCGATCGAGGGCCGCGACGGCCACGTGACCGGCGTCACCACCACCGACGGCCGCCCGGTCGAAGGCGACCTCGTGCTGATCGGCATCGGCGTGCAGCCGAACACGGAGCTCGCCGAGGCGGCCGGCCTTGCGGTGAATGACGGCATCGTCGTCGATGCGCACCTCGTGACGTCCGATCCGGCGATTTCGGCGATCGGCGATTGCGCGCGCTATCCGAGCGTCCACCATCCCGGCGCGGTGCGTCTCGAATCGGTCCAGAACTCGGTCGACCATGCGCGCGCCGTCGCCGCGCGGATTGCCGGCAAGCCGGCGCCCTACGACAAGCTGCCGTGGTTCTGGAGCGACCAGGGCGACCTGCGCGTGCAGATGTGCGGCCTCTCGCAGGAGAGCGACGACGTCGTGCTGCGCGGCACTCCGGAGAGCGGCCGCTTCAGCGTGCTGCGCTACTGCGGCGACCGCCTGACGGCGGCCGAGACTTTCAACAACCCGGCCGAGCACATGACGATCCGCCGCATCCTTGCCGCCGGCGGCACGCTGACCCGCGAGCAGGCGGCCGATCCCGCCTTCAAGCTGGCCTCGGCGATGCCGGTCGCCGCTGTTGCACCGAAACTGGCGCCGCCGCCGGCCGAAGGCCCGAAGGACGGCTGACAATGGTCGCCGCCCGCCCGATCGGTGCCCGAGCGATGACGCGATGGACCTGACGACCTTCCTGATCCAGTGTCTGAACGCCGTCCAGTACGGGCTGCTGCTGTTCCTGCTGGCGAGCGGGCTGACCTTGATCTTCGGGATCATGGGCGTCATCAACCTCGCGCACGGCAGCTTCTACATGCTCGGCGCCTACCTCGCGTTCTCGCTCGCACCGCTGTTCGGTCCGCAGTTCCTGGTGATGCTGGTCTGCGGCGCGCTGCTGTCGTTCGTATTCGGCTATCTGCTCGAGTGGGCGTTCTTCAGCTACCTGTACCAGCGCGACCATCTGCAGCAGGTGCTGATGACCTATGCGCTGATCCTGGTCTTCGAGGAACTGCGCAGCCTCCTGGTCGGCAATGAGGTGCACGGCGTGCAGGCGCCGCCTTGGCTGGCCGGCACGATCGCGCTCGGCGATCGCATGACGTATCCGACCTACCGGCTGTTCGCGAGCGCGGCCTGCATCGTCATCGCGATCGGCCTCTACTTCGTCGTCAACCGCACGCGCCTCGGCATGATGGTCCGCGCCGGCGCCAGCAATCGCGACATGGTGCGCGGCCTCGGCATCGACATCACGCGGCTCTACCGGATCGTGTTCGCGGCCGGCGTCGCGCTCGCCGCGCTGGCCGGCATGATCGCCGCGCCGCTGTCGTCGGTGTACCCGGGCATGGGCGGCAGCGTGCTGATCATCTGCTTCGTCGTCGTCGTGATCGGCGGCATCGGCTCGATCACGGGCGCGCTGATCGCCTCGCTGATGGTCGGCTTCGTCGACACCTTCGGCAAGGTCTTCTTCGCCGAGCTGAGCGGCATCGGCGTCTACGTGCTGATGGCGATCATCCTGATCTGGCGGCCCGAGGGCCTGGTCAAGCGGGGCGCCTGATGACGCCGACCCGGGCATCGGCCAACGTGCCGGCCGCGGCGGCGGCCGGCGGCGCCGCGGCGGGTCCCGCTGGCGGGTCGACCGCGCCGCGCGCCGAAGCAAGCTGGCCTTCGGGCGCGGCCTCGCGGCCGGGCGCACCATCGATCGCTGCCGCGCGTGTGCCGCTGGTCGGGCTCGTGCTGCTCGCGACGGTACCGTTCTTCGCCGGCGAATACCTGCAGGACCTCGTCGTCAAGATCGTGATCCTCGCGATCTTCGCGCTGAGCCTCGAGCTGCTGGCGGGAACCACCGGCCTGGTCAGCCTCGGCCATGCCGCGTTCCTCGGCATCGGCGCCTATGCGGCGGTGCTGCTCGCGCCGAAGACCGGCGCCGGCTCGCTGCCGGTGATGCTCGCGCTGTCGATGTTGTGCGCCGCCGCATACGCGCTTTTCGTCGGCGCGCTGAGCCTGCGCACGCGCGGCGTCTACTTCATCATGGTCACGCTGGCGTTCGCGCAGATGGCGTACTTCATCTTCCACGACACCCAGCTCGGCGGCGGCAGCGACGGCATCTACCTGAACGTCAAGCCGGTGCTGGCCGGCGTGCTCGATCTGAAGGATCGCAACACGTTCTACTTCTTCGCGCTCGGTGCGCTCGCCGTCACCTACGGGCTGCTCGCCGCGCTGCTGCGCTCGCGCTTCGGCCATGCGCTGGCCGGCATCCGCGTCAACGAGCAGCGCATGCGCGCGGCCGGCTTTCGCACCTACGGCTACAAGCTCGCGGCCTTCGTGCTGGCCGGCGCGCTGGCAGGGCTCGCGGGTTTTCTGATCGCGGTGCGCGACGGCTTCGTCAATCCGGAGATGCTGGCCTGGCAGGAGTCGGGCACGGTGCTGCTGATGCTGATCCTCGGCGGCCTCGGTCACCTGCGCGGCGCCGTCCTCGGCGCGCTCGTCTTCACGTTGTTGAAGGAGCTCTATTCGTCGGAAGGCTGGGTCGGGCCGCTCGCTGGCCACTGGCAGCTGACGCTCGGCCTGACGATCATCGTGCTTGTCGCGACGATGCCGAAGGGCTTGATCGGACTGCCGGCCCAGCTGCGCCGACGGCCGCGTCCGGTCGAGGCCGCTGACGATGAGTGAGGCCGCCGCCTCGGCATCCGACCGCGTGCTGCTGCAGGCGGCCGGCCTGACGCGCCGCTTCGGCGGCCTGGCCGCGGTGCAGAACGTCTCGATCGAGCTGCACCGCGGCGAGGTGCATGCGGTGATCGGCACCAACGGCGCCGGCAAGTCGACGCTCGTCAACATGCTGTCCGGCGAGCTCGCGCCGTCCGACGGCACGATCCGCCTCGCGGGCACCGACATCACGCGCTGGTCGCAGCCGAAGCGGGCGCGCGCCGGCATCGGCCGCAGCTACCAGCGCACCAACATCTTCAACGAGTTCAGCGTGTTCGAGAACGCGCGGCTGTCGGCGCAGGCCGCCCATCAGCGCGTCTGGGCGTTCTGGCAGGGTGCGCGCCGTTGCGCGCAGAGCGGCCCGGTCGCCGCGTCGTCGATCGAAGCGGTCGGCCTGACCCGCCATGCGGGCGAGGCGGCCGGCATCCTCAGCCACGGCGGCAAGCGCCAGCTCGAGATCGCGATGTGCCTGGCGACCCGCCCACAGGTGCTGCTGCTCGACGAGCCGCTCGCCGGCATGGGCGCCGAAGAGACCGAGCGGATGCTCGGCCTGCTTGCCGCACTCAAGGCCGAGCACGCGGTGCTGCTGGTCGAGCACGACATGGACGCGGTGTTCCGGATCGCCGATCGCATCACCGTGATGGTCAACGGCGAGGTCATCGCGACCGACGTGCCCGACGCGATCCGGCGCAACGCCGACGTGCGCGTCGCCTACCTCGGCGAGGATGCGTAGCGTGGGCGTTCGCGATCCGTTGCCGATGCTTCGGACCGTCCGCGTGGCGATGCGCCGCAGCCAAAGCGTGGCCTGACATGCTGCAGATCGAAGGCCTGCACACCCACTACGGCGCCGCGCACATCCTGCACGGCGTGACGATGCTGGTCGAAGCCGGCACCTCGGTCGGTCTGCTCGGTCGCAACGGAATGGGCAAGACGACCCTGATCCGCTCGCTGATGGGCTACGTGAAGCCGACCGAAGGGCGGATCCAGTGGAACGGCTGCGAGGTCACCGGCACGCCGCCCGAGCGCATGGCGCGTCTCGGCATCGGCTACGTGCCGGAAGGCCGCGGCGTGTTCCCGAACCTGTCGGTGCGCGAGAACCTCGTGATGGCCGCGCGCCCCGGTGTCGACGGACGCCGCACCTGGACCCTCGAGCGCGTTCTTGCGACGTTCCCGCGCCTCGCCGAGCGCCTCGGCCATGGCGGCCAGCAGCTGTCGGGCGGCGAGCAGCAGATGCTCTCGATCGGCCGCGCGCTGATGACCAATCCGCAGCTCTTGATCCTCGACGAAGCGACCGAGGGCCTCGCGCCGCTCGTCGTCGCCGAGATCTGGCGCGTGATCGGCGCGATTCGCGCGACCGGCATCGCGACCCTGGTCGTCGACCGCGACCATCGCAAGGTGAGCGCCAATTCGGACCAGCTGGTCGTGCTGCAAAAGGGCCGGGTCGTGCTGGCCGGGCCGTCCGGCTCGCTGCGCGACAGCGAGCGCCTGACCTCGTTCCTCGGCGTCTGATTCGCGCCCTGGGTCGCGGGAACGCGCCTTGCCGCTCCGGCGCCAGGACGACAACCTGGAGACGCCATGAACCCGCTGCTGAAGAAGCTCTCGCCGACCGCGACCAACATGATCCGGATGGACCACACCCACGTGCTGGCGACCTTCCACCAGTACGAAGCCGACACCCATCCGAAGACCAAGCAGGCGCTCGTCAACACCGTCGCGGTGGCGCTCGAGATCCATGCCCAGCTCGAGGAAGAGATCTTCTATCCGGCGGTGCGGCGCGTCGTCACCGATCCGGTCGTGATCGACAAGAGCGTGCCCGAACACGACGAGATGCGACGCCTGATTGCGCGGCTGCGCGAAATGGCGCCGGGCGACGCGGAGTACGACCGCACATTCATGGAGCTGATGCGCGACGTGATGCACCACGTCGCCGACGAGGAGACGGTGCTGCTGCCGGCGGCCGAGCGGATGCTCGCCGACGAGCTCGGCGAGCTCGGCGCGAAGATGACGAAGCGGCGCCTCGAGCTGAGCGCGCCACGCGCGGCCGAGATCGCCGGCAACACGTTGCGCGCGCTGCCGGCCAGCACGATGGTGATGGGTGTCGGCGCGGCGTTGGCCGGCAGCCTGCTGCTGAAGCGCGCGATGCGGCGTCGCGCCTGATCGTCTTTGGAGGCGCCGGTCCGGCTTGCCGTCCCGTCGCGCCATCCTCAGCGGTCCTCGACCCTCTCCTGCAGGCGACGCGCCTGCTCCGCCGTGGCGTCGGCCTGGGCCTCCCGGCGACGCGCGTCCTCCTCGGCGCCGATCGAGCGGCCGTGTTCGGCGAGCTTGCGGAGCAGGCCCTCGCGTTGCTCGAGTGCACGGATCG
>JBDSAB010000101.1:0-2694 GCA_039922395.1 Caldimonas sp. | reverse complement strand
TGCGGGTGCGAGAAGGCCGCCACGACGTCAGCGTCGACGTCTGGAACGCGGCCGCGCAGCGCGCAGAACGCTGGACCGCGCCGCAGGTCGTGCTGGCGCTGCCGCTCTTCATCGCCGCGCGGCTGCTGGAGGTGGTGCCATCGGCGCTGGCCGACGCGGTGCGGACGATGCGCCATGCGCCTTGGCTGGTCGCGAACCTGCATCTCGACCGACCGCTCGACGACCGCCCCGGCGCGGCACCGGCGTGGGACAACGTGACATACGGAACGGCCGCGCTCGGCTATGTTGATGCGCGGCACCAGAGCCTCTTGCCGTTTCCGAGTGCGACGGTGCTGACGGCCTACTGGGCGCTCGGCGGAAATTCGGCGATTGAGCTCGCCGCCCAGCGCCGCCGGTTGCTCGAAATGCCGTGGAGCGGGTGGGCCGACACGGTCGTGCAGGAGCTGTCGGCGGCCCATCCTGACCTGCGCACCAAGGTCACGCAGATCGACCTGATGCGCTATGGCCATGCGATGAGCATTCCGCTGCCGGGCGTGCGCAGCAGCGCCGCGCTGCGCGCACTCGCCGACGCACCGACGCGCGTCCACTTCGCGCATGCCGACCTGTCCGGCTACTCGATCTTCGAAGAGGCGCTGTACCACGGCGCCCGCGCTGCGCGTGCGGTGCTGCGAGGCCCGGGCAACCGCGCGTCGGTCGCGGTCGCCAGCGGTCAGCCCTTCACGCTGCAGCGTTGCGCGTGATCCATTGCTCGAACGCCGCGAGGTACTTGGTCATGAACTCCTTCGTCGCCGGATTCGAGATCGAGCCGTCCTCGGCGAACAGCTTGTCGGCGCCGCCGATGTAGGCCTCGGGCTGCTGCATCGCCGGCACGTTGAGGAAGACCAGCGACTGGCGCAGGTGATGGTTCGCGCCGAACGCACCGATCGCGCCCGGCGACACGCTGATCACCGCACCGGGCTTGCCGGCCCAGGCGCTCTTGCCGTACGGGCGCGAGCCGACGTCGATCGCGTTCTTCAGGGCCGACGGCACCGAACGGTTGTATTCCGGCGTGATGAAGAGGACCGCGTCGGAGCCGGCGATCGCCTTGCGGAAGTCGGCCCAGGTGGCCGGCGGCTGCTCGTCGGTGTCCTGGTTGTAGAGCGGCAGGTCGCCGATCTCGACGATCTTCAGCGCCAGCGACGGCGGCGCCATCGCGATCAGCGCCAGCGCCAGCTTGCGGTTCAGCGAGCCCTTGCGCAGGCTGCCGACCAGCACCGCGACGTTCTTGGGTGAGGCCATGGGGCGCTCCGTAGTGATTCGAAGCGGGCCAGTGTAGGTGGCGCTCCGGACCCGCGTGCGCGCCGGCCGGTCGCGCCGCTCAGTCGCGCATCAGCGCCTCGATCTCGGCGGCGCCGACCGGCACGCCGCGGCTGATCAGCTCGCAGCCGTCGGCGGTGACGACGGCGTCGTCCTCGATCCGGATGCCGATGTGCCAGAAGCGCTCGGGCACGCCGTCGGCCGGGCGCACGTACAGGCCCGGCTCGAGCGTGACGACCATGCCCGGCTGCAGCATCCGCGACGGACTGCGCACGACCCGGCCGCCGAGGCCGTCGGGCTGCTCGAACGGCGCCTCGTCGAGCGCGAGGTACTCGCCGACGTCGTGGACGTCGCGGCCGAGCCAGTGGCCGGTGCCGTGCATGTAGAACTGGCGGTAGGCGGTCGACTCGATCACCGCGTCGACGTCGCCGACCTTCGCGCGGTCGAGCAGGCCGCTGTCGAGCATGCCCTGCGCGAGCACGCGGACCGCGGCGTCGTGCGCATCGCGCTGGCGCGCGCCGGGCCGGGTCACGGCGATCGATGCGCGCTGCGCCGCCTCGACGATCTCGTACAGCTCGCGCTGCGGCGCGCTGAAGCGGCCGTCGGCCGGGAAGGTGCGCGTGACGTCGCTCGCGTAGCCGTCGAGCTCGCAACCGGCGTCGATCAGGCACAGATCGCCGGCCTTCAATTCGGCGTCGGCCGCGGCGTAATGCAGCACGCAGGCGTTCGCGCCGGCGGCGACGATCGAGCCGTAGGCCGGGCTCTGCGCGCCCTGGCGGCGGAACTCGTGCAGCAGCTCGGCCTCGATCTCGTACTCGCGCACGCTGCCTGTCGGCGCGCTGCGAAAGCGCTGCGCGCAGAAGCGCATCGCGCGCCGATGGGCGCCGGCCGAGATCGCCGCCGCGCGTCGCATCGTCGCCAGTTCGCCGGCGTCCTTGACGAGGCGCATCTCGCCGAGCAGCGGATCGAGGTCGTGCTGCGTCGCCGGTGCGCGCACGCCCATTCGAGCGCGCCCCCGCAGCGTGCCGAGCCAGGCGTCGACGCGCGCCTGCAGCTCGGGGCGCCCGGCGGGCAGCCACACGGCGGGTTGGTTCGCGAGGCGGCCCACGGCGACCTCGTCGAGCGCTTCGAACGCGAACGCGTCATCGACGCCGAGGCGCTGCGGCGCCGCCGCGCTGCCGAGGCGCAGGCCGTCCCAGATCTCGCGCTCGGCGTTCTTCTCGCGCAAGACCAGCGTCGAGCGGCCGTCGCTTGCGACCAGCAGCCACGCGCCGGGCTCGTCGAAGCCGGTCAGGTAGTGGAAGTGGCTGTCGTGGCGATACGGATGGTCGCTGTCGGCATTGCGTGGGCGTTCGGGTGCGGTCGGCAGGATCGCGATGCCGCCGCCGGCGCGGCGCA
>JBDSAB010000100.1:0-4922 GCA_039922395.1 Caldimonas sp. | reverse complement strand
GCGAAGTCGACTCGGCGAGCGTGATGGTCAACGCCAGCACGCGCTTCGCCGACGGCTTCGAGTACGGCCTCGGCGCCGAGATCGGCATCTCGACCGACAAGCTGCATGCGCGCGGGCCGGTCGGCCTCGAAGGGCTGACCTCGCTGAAGTGGGTCGTCCTCGGGCAAGGCGAGATCCGTACCTGAGGCAGCCGGCCGCTGCGTCGTCGGCGCGACGGCCCGCAGCGCGGGCGTGACCGAACACACACCATGCCGGTTTTTTCGGATTGCCGCCTCGCCGGCGCGGGCATCATCGCGCGATGTCCGATCCGCGCCGCGCCCTCGTCCTCTTCTCCGGCGGCCAGGATTCCACCGTCTGCCTGGCGTGGGCGCTGAGCCGCTATGCGCATGTCGAGACGATCGGCTTCGACCACGCGCTGCGCCACGGCTCCGAGCTCGAATCGCGCCTGCACGTGCGCGCCGAGCTGCATGCGAAGTTCCCGAGCTGGACCGCCCGCCTCGGCGATGACCACCTGCTCGACCTGTCGGCGCTCGACCAGCTGACCGCCACCCGGCCGACCGAGAAGCGCGCCTCGCAGATGAAGACAGATGGGCTGCCGAAGGGCTTCGTGCCGGGCCGCAACCTGTTCTTCTTCGCGTTCGCGGCGACGGTCGCCGACCGGCGTGGCCTCGACGTCCTCGTCGGCGGGATGTGCGAGACCGACTTCTCGGCCTACCCCGACTCGCGCGACAACACGCTGAAGTCGCTGCAGGTCTCGCTGAGTCTCTCGCTCGACCGGCCGATGACGATCGACACACCGCTGATGTGGCGCAACAAGGCGCAGACCTGGGCCCTGACCGAGGAGCTCGGCGGCGATCGCCTGATCGACCTGATCGTCGAGCACACGCATTCCTGCTACATGGGTGACCGCTCGCACCGCCATGCCTGGGGCTACGGCTGCGGCCTGTGCCCGTCGTGCTACCTGCGCGAGAAGGGCTACGAGGCCTGGCTGGTCAGCTAGGGCCGTTGACGCGATGGGCTGGCAGATCGGCATCTGGATCGTCCTCGCAGTGGCGGTGTTCTGGACCGTCGGCGCCTACAACCGGCTGGTCAGCCTGCGCAACGCGCTGGTCCGGAGCTTCGACCCGGTGGACCTGCAGTTCACGATGCGCCATGCGCTGCTGGATCGGCAGATCGATGCGATCGGCGCGGTGCTGAGCAACGCCGCCGAGCGGCTCGAGACATTGCGCGCGGCGTGCGCTCAGAGCGAGATGGCGCGTGCCCATGCGAAGGCGCATCCGGGCGCGCCCGGTGCCATCACGAGCCTGCGCCTCGCTGACGAGATCCTCGCGGAGGCGCGGGCCCGCCTGCCGGTGCAGGCGATCGGCGGCCTCGACATGTCGGCACTGAACGCCGAGCTCGGCGCGGTCGACACGACGCTCGCCTTCGCACGCCGCCAGTTCAACGAGGCGGTGCTCGCCTACAACCGAGCGATCCGCCAGATCCCGACCCGGCTGATCGCAGCGATCTTCGGTTTTGAAGCGGCCGGCACCTTGTAGGTGCAAGCCTTGCTGGATAGCCCGCATGCCCCGGAATAGCGCCCGGGCTACAGTGGGTTGGCGCCGCCCTCTCGGCGCATCGGATGCTTCACCATGCGATTGCTCAGACCGATCATTCATGTGTGCCTCTGGGTTGGCGCGGCGTCCGGCGTGTTCGCTGCCGGCAGCGCCGAAGACCTGCAGCGACTGCGCACGCGCAGCCTGGCGGCGACCTGCTCGCAGTGCCACGGCACCGACGGGCGGCCCGCGGCCGGCTCGATCGTGCCGGCGCTGGCCGGGCGGTCCGAAGCCGACACCACGCAGCAACTGCTCGCGTTCAAGGCGGGCAGCCGC
Organism: Caldimonas sp.; assembly: GCA_039922395.1. GTDB lineage: Bacteria > Pseudomonadota > Gammaproteobacteria > Burkholderiales > Burkholderiaceae_C > Schlegelella_A. Next base: position 3,051 of record JBDSAB010000100.1, on the reverse strand, counting down.
CCGGCGACGGTGATGACGCAACTGGCGAAGGGCTACAGCGATGAGCAGATTCGTCAGCTCGCGGCCTACTTTGCGGCGCAGAAATGAAGGCCGCTCGGAATCCATCGCGCCGTCGCGTGCTGCAGGCGGCAGGCGCCGGCCTGCTCGGCACGCTGGCCGGCTGTGCGACGACCCGATCCGGGCCGGGCGCGGCCCGCGTGGTCGTCGTCGGCGGCGGCTATGGCGGTGCGACGGCCGCGAAGTACGTGCGGCTGCTGTCGTCGCAGCGCATCGACGTCACCTTGGTCGAACCCGATCCGGCCTTCGTCTCGTGCCCGCTCTCGAACCTGGTGCTCGGCGGCAGCAAGGCGATGGCCGACATCACGCTGCCGTACGACACGCTCGAGCGCACCCATGGCGTCCGGCGGATCCGCGATCGGGTCGAGCGGATCGAGGCCGAAGCGCGCGTTGCCGTGCTGGCTTCGGGCGCTCGGCTTCCCTACGACAAGCTGGTGCTGTCGCCGGGAGTCGACCTGATGTGGGACGGCGTCGCCGGCCTGCGCGCGGCCAACGAGCAGGGCCGCATCCTGCAGGCGTGGAAGGCCGGCACCGAGACCACGGCGCTGCGGCGCCAGCTCGAGGCGATGCGCGACGGCGGGACCTTCGCGATCACGATCCCGGAGACGCCATACCGATGCCCGCCCGGCCCGTACGAGCGCGCCTGCCTGGTCGCGGGCTACGTCAAGGCCGCCAAACCGCGGTCGAAGGTCCTGATCCTCGACGCCAACCCCGACGTGACGTCGAAAGGGGCCCTGTTCAAGCGCGTCTGGGCGGAGTCGTACGCCGGCATCGTCGAGTACCGGCCGCAACACAAGGCGACTGCCGTCGACGCGGCCGCCGGCCTCATCAAGTTCGAGGTCCAGGACGACGTGCGGGCCGACGTGCTGAACGTGCTGCCGCCGATGCGCGCCGGCGCGATCGCAGTCCAGAGCGGCCTTGCCAACGCGAACGGGCGCTGGTGCCAGGTCAACTTTCTCAATTTCGAATCGACCGCGATGCGCCATGTCCACGTGCTCGGCGACGCGATCCAGATCGCCCCGGCGATGCCGAAGAGCGGCCACATGGCGAACGGCCACGCCAAGGTGGCTGCCGCGGCGATCGTCGCCGAACTGAGCGGCTGGGACATCGATCCGGCGCCGATGCTGACCAACACCTGCTACAGCTTCGTCGATGCCCAGCGCGCGATCCACGTCGCCAGCGTGCACGAGTACGTCGCCGCCGAACGGACCTTCAAGACCGTGGCGGGTTCGGGCGGCCTGTCGAGCGCGCCGAACGAACTCGAAGGCAGCTACGGCTTGAACTGGGCGCGCACCATCTGGGCCGACGCGCTCGCCTGACCACCGAACACGTTCGATGAACGCGAAAACCCCGATCGATGCGCTGGTCACCGAGACCGAGGAGTCCAAGCGGCACTCCGCCGAGGAAGAAAACCGCGTTCTGCTGCACATGCCGGTCGACATCCGCAGCGCGTCGCTCGCCCTGCTCGCGGTGCTCGGCAGCCTCTACACGCTGTACTGGGCCAAGGCGGTCTTCATTCCGGTCCTGCTCGGCCTGATGGCGAGCTATGCGCTGACGCCGGTCGTCGACCGGCTGCAGCGCTGGCACGTGCCGCGGGTGCTGGCGTCGGCGCTGCTGCTGAGCGCGATCGTGACCGCGGTGACATGGATCGGCTGGAACCTGCGCAACGACGCGAGCGCGCTGATCGAGTCGCTTCCCGAGGTGGCCCAGCGCTTTCGCGAATCGATCCAGAACCCGGACGGGCCGCGCGCGAAGCCGGCGACCGCGATCGAGAAAGTGCAGCAGGCCGCGAGCGAGCTCGAGAAGACGGCCGAGACGCGCGCGGCCAGCGCGCCCGCCGCGAACCGCGGCGTCACGCGGGTCCAGATCGAGAAGCCCAAGTTCAACATCCAGGACTACTTCTGGACCGGCACGCTCGGCCTCGTCGCGTTGATCGGCCAGGGCACGGTGGTGCTGTTCCTGACCTTCTTCCTGCTCGCCTCGGGCGACACGTTCCGCCGCAAGATGGTGAAGATCGCCGGCCCGACCTTCACCGAGAAGCGCCTGACGATCCAGGCGCTCGACGAGATCACCGAGCAGATCCAGCGCTACCTGCTGGTCCAGGTGTTCACGAGCGTGCTGGTCGGCATCGCGACCTGGCTCTGCTTCGTCTGGATCGGCGTCCAGCAGGCCGCCGTCTGGGGCATCGTCGCCGGGGTGCTGAACTTCATCCCGTACGTCGGCTCGATCGTCTTCACGGTCGCCTCGGCCGCGGTCGGGCTGATGCAGTTCGGCAACATCGAGTCGGCGCTGATGACCGCCGGCGTGTCGCTGGTGCTGCACACCATCTCGGGCTATGTGCTGACGCCGTGGCTGACGAGCCGGACCAGTCGGATGAACGCCGTCACGGTGTTCGTCGGCGTGCTGCTGTTCGGCTGGCTGTGGGGCCTCTGGGGCCTGCTGCTCGGGGTGCCGATCCTGATGGTCGTGAAGGCGGTCTGCGACCGCATCGAGGACCTGAAGCCGGTCGGCGAGTTGCTCGGAAGCTGAGCAACCGCGGGCACCGTCGAGCGGCGCCCTGCGGGTCTCAGGTCATCGCCAGGCAGGCGCCCTGGTAGACCAGCAACAGCACGGCCGTCACGCTGACGTTGGCCACCAGGTGGGCGCGGCCCTGGCCAACGTGCACGCCAAGGCGCACGCTGAGGCAGCCCCACAGGATCACGAGCAATGCCGCGCCGGCATCGACGCGGCTCATCTGATGGCCGAAAGCGGACGCGCCACCCAGGCAAGCCAGCCACAGGCCGACGGCCATGATGGTGGCCGCGGTGACTTCGTTGAAAGAGGGCTTGCGCAGGGGGATACCGAACAACTTCATGGGGCAACCTACGGAATCAGCGTTGGAGAAATCTCACCGTCAATTGTTGCAAGCATAGGAGCGGCGAGCGAGCGCAAAGCGCGGAGGAAGCGGGCAAACCACGTGCAGTTCGCACGCTCGGCGCGGCGTCTGTCAGCGCG
>JBDSAB010000099.1:0-3768 GCA_039922395.1 Caldimonas sp. | reverse complement strand
CGGCGTCAAGGGCTTCAAGTTCCACCCGACCGTGCAGGGCTTCGAGCCGGCCGACAAGATGGCGTGGCCGATCTACGAAGTGATCGCCGAGCACAAGCTGCCGGCGGTCTTCCACAGCGGCCATTCGGGCATCGGCAGCGGCATGCGCTGCGGCGGCGGCCTGCGCCTGCAGAACTCGAACCCGATGCTGGTCGAGGACGTCGCGATGGCGTTTCCGGACATGCAGATCGTTCTCGCCCACCCGTCGTGGCCGTGGCAGGACGAGGCGATCTCGCTGGCGATGCACAAGCCGAACGTCTGGATCGATTTGTCAGGCTGGAGCCCGAAGTACTTTCCGCCGCAGCTCGTGCAGTACGCGAACACGCTGCTGAAGGACCGCATCCTGTTTGGCTCCGACTTCCCGCTGATCACGCCGGACCGCTGGCTGAAAGACTTCGAGGAAGCCGGCTTCAAGGACGAGGTCAAGCCGCTGATCCTGAAAGAGAACGCGAAGCGGTTGCTAAAGTTGGCCTGAACCTGCGCGTGCAGGTCGGCCAACCGGGGGCGATCCCCGGGACGGACCGCTGATGATCTGGTGGAGGCGACTGGGGTGGACTGCGGCGGCACTGCTGCTGCTGATGGTCGTGGCCTGGCTGGCGCTGCCCGCGCTGCTGATGTGGCAGCTGCCGCCGCGCCTGAGCGAGGCGCTCGGCCGGCCGGTGACGATCGGCAAGATCGAGCTGACGCCGTGGACGCTCGAGGTCGCCGCGAACGACGTGGCGATCGGCGGGCCGGGAGGCGCCGGCGAGCCGCTGCTGACGATCGCCCGCGCCCATGCCGATCTGTCGATCTCGTCGCTGTTCCGCCGCGTGCCGGTGAGCGAGGCGATCGAGATCGACGCGCCGGTGCTGCGCGTCGCCCGCGTTTCGGATGGCCACTACGACGTCGACGACCTGATCGCCCGCTTCGCGCCGCGCCCCGACGCGCCGCCCGCCGAGCCGGCCCGCTTCGCGCTCTACAACCTGCAGATCCGCGACGGACGGTTCCGCTTCGACGACCGGCCGGTGCAGCGCATCCACAGCGTCGAGGCGCTGCGCCTCGCGCTGCCGTTCATCTCGAACCTGCCGGCCGAGGTCGAGATCAAGGTCGAGCCGCACCTGGCGTTCCGGCTCGACGGCACTGTCTTCGACAGCGGCGCGCAGGCGACGCCGTTCGCGAAGACGAAGGCCGGCACGTTGCAGCTCGCGATCCGCGACCTCGACTTGGCGCGGTACGGGCCGTACCTGCCGCAGGGCCTGCCGGCACGCATCGAGCGCGGCCGCCTGACGGCCGACATCGGTGTGCAGTTCGCGGTGCCGCAGGGCGGCTCGCCGAGCGTCTCGGTGCAGGGCACCGCCGAGACCCGCGACCTGGCCGTGAACGACAGCGCCGGCCAGCCGCTGCTCGACTGGCAGAGCGTGAAGGTCGTGTTGCGGGGAGCCCAGCCGCTGGCCCGCAAGGTCGCGATCGAGTCGTTGCGCATCGACGGCGCGCGCCTGCATGCGTCGCGCGATGCGGCCGGGGCGATCAACCTGATGCAGCTGGCGAAGGGGTTCGCTTCGCCGGCGCCATCGGCCTCGGCCTCGGCCTCGGCCGCGACTGGCACAGCACCCGGATCGGCCGCGTCCGCGGCGGCCGCCGGTTCAGCCGCGTCGGCGGCCGGCCCTGGCGCCGAAGCAGCCGGCTGGCAGATCAGCCTCGACAGCCTCGAGCTCGAGGCGGCGCGCGTGCTGTGGAACGACGCCGCGGTGCGGCCTGTCGCGGCGCTTCAGATCGACGGCGTGACCCTGAGCGCGCGCCAGCTGCAGTGGCCGCGCCCGAAGCCCGTGGCGCTGACGCTGAAGGGCACGCTGCGCGAGCAGGCCGACGCCGCACCGCCGCTCGCCGAGTTCTCGATCGACGGCCCGGTGACCGATCGCGAGGCGAAGCTGAACGTCGCGCTGAGCGGGGTGTCGATCGCCGGCTTTGCACCCTACCTCGCGCAGTTCGTCGTGCCGAGTGTCGAAGGCCGGTTCGACGCGACCGCGCAACTCGACTGGTCCGGCGCGCCCGATGCGCCGCGCCTGCAAGTCGTCGTCCCGCACGTGACGCTCGACGGCCTGAAAGTGCGCGAAGGCCAGGGCCGCAGCGCGCAGGACGCCATCGCCCTGAAGCAGCTCGCAATCGCCGACCTGCGCATCGATGCGCTCGCCCACAGCATCGCGATCGGCAGCCTGCGGGTCGCCAAGCCCGCACTCGACGTCGCACGCGCCAAGGACGGCCGCCTCAGCGTCGAGCGCTGGCTGGTTGCCGACGGTGCTACCGAGCCGACGCGCAAGGCGCTTCCGACGAGGCCTGAGCGCGCGGTGGCCTCGCCGGCGTCCGCCGCCGCGATTCGAGCGACAGCGAGCGCCTCGACGAAACCGACGCCCGCCGATGCAGCCTGGCGCCTCCAGCTGAACGAGCTCGCCATCGAGGGCGGCGCGTTGCGCTGGACCGATGCGCTCGGTCCGAAAGGTCCGCTCGCCGAGCCGATCCGGGCCGGCATCTCCGACCTGAACCTGTCGATGCGCGGCCTGACATGGCCGGCGGTGCGCGGCAACGTACCGGCCGAGGTGCAGCTGAGCGCGCGCATCGGCAGCCTGCAGCGCGATCGCGCCAACCCGAGCGGGCTGCTGCGTTACCAGGGCCGGCTCGGCATCGAGCCGCTGCAGGCGAACGGCCGGGTCAAGGTCGAGCGCTTCCCGGTTCACCTGTTCGCGCCGTACGCGGCCGACCAGCTGCCGGTCAGCGTGCTGCGCGCCGAAGCCGGCTATGCGGGCACCGTCGCGCTGCGCCAGGACCCGGCGGGGCTGACGGTCACGGCGGCCGGCGACGTGCTGCTCGGCGACGTCCACGTCGCGACCCTGCCCGACGCGGCGGTGCGCGCGACCGCCGACAACACCGACGAGCTGCTGAGCTGGCAGGCGCTGTCGCTGAAAGGCCTGAAGGTCTCGCTCAAGCCGAAGGCCCGGCCGCAGGTCGAGATCGCCGAGGCTGAGCTGAGCGATTTCTATTCGCGCCTCGTCATCACCGAGCAGGGCCGCCTGAACCTGCAGGAAGTCGTCGCGCCGGCCCCGGCCGCGAGTGCGCCGGCGGCAGCAGCGTCCGCGCCGGCAGCGCGCCCGGCGCCCTCACCGAGCCGGAGCGGTTCGGTCACGGTCGCGTCGACGCCGGCGCCGGCGGCCGAGCTGCCGCTCGACATCCAGGTCGGCCGCACCCGCCTCAACAACGGCCGGGTCGACTTTCGCGACCGCTTCGTGCGGCCCAACTACAGCGCGGCGCTGACCCAGCTGAACGGCCAGGTCGGCGCGTTCTCGTCGAGCAACCGCGAGATGGCGACGATCGAGCTGCGCGGCAGGGCCGAGGGCACCGCGCTACTCGAGATCACCGGCAAGCTGAACCCGCTGGCGCGGCCGCTCGCGCTCGACATCAAGGCGAAGGCGACCGACCTCGAGCTCGCGCCGCTGTCGCCGTACGCCGGCAAGTACGCCGGCTATGCGATCGAGCGCGGCAAGCTCAGCATGGACGTCGCCTACAGGATCGACGCCGACGGGAAGCTCGAGGCGAGCAACCAGGTGGTGCTGAACCAGCTGACGTTCGGCGACCGCATCGAGTCGAAGGACGCGACCAAGCTGCCGGTGCGCCTCGCGGTCGCGCTGCTGAAGGACCGCAACGGCATCATCGACATCAACCTGCCGGTCAGCGGCAGCATCAACGACCCGCAGTTCA
>JBDSAB010000098.1:0-4849 GCA_039922395.1 Caldimonas sp. | reverse complement strand
GGCGCCGAGTACGGGCCGGCCAAGCGCTGGCCATCGGAGCGGTACGCGGAGCTCGCGCGCTCGTTGCATGCAGAGAGCCATCTGCCGGTGCTGCTGCTCGGCTCGGCTGGCGAGGCGCCGCTCTGCGACAAGATCGCCGCCGCAGCGCCCGGCGCATGCCGCGTTCTCGCCGGCAAGGTCGCGCTGCTCGACGCGATGGCGCTGATCGCGGCAGCGCGTGGCGTCGTCAGCAACGACTCCGGGCTGATGCACGTGGCCGCGGCGTTCGGCGTACCGCAGGCCGCGGTGTTCGGGTCGACCAGTCCGCTGCACACGCCGCCGCTCAGCGCCCATGCCCGGGTCGTCTGGCTGAAGGACGAGCTGCAGCTCGATTGCATGCCGTGCTTCGACCGCACCTGCCGTTTCGGCCACATGCGCTGTCTGGTCGAGGTGGGTGTGCCGCGCGTCGAGGGCGCGCTTCGGGCGGCGCTGGCGGCGCCGGGCTAGTCCTGTGGAACAGCGGGTTTCGGCTCTGCGCCAGCGTCTGCGAAAGCGCGCAACAGGGCGCCGGGCGGGCTAAAGCGTCAGTTTGCCGACGTAGAGGACCGGCCCCGTGGGCGCGCCGGTCGGCGAACCGCCCGGCGGTTCCAGGCTGACGGCCAGGTGGTCCGTGCCGGCCGGCAGCACGGCCTTGCGGACCACGCTGGCGCCGTTCGCCGAGATCAGCCCCAGCGAACGCGGCGCGCCGGCGCCGGCCGCGGCCCACAGCTCGAGCACGCGGTCAGGCTGCAGCGCGACATTCATGAGCGGCCGCGTCACGACGGCGCGACCGTCGCCGCTGATGCTGGCGACGAACGAGGCCGGCACCGCGCCGCCTGCGCCCGGCGCCGTCGACGACAGCACGACGAGGATCGGCGGCTGCGCCGTCGATGGACTCGCCAGCAGCACCGCGAGGCTGAGCGCGGCGATGCTCGCGAAGCCGGCCAGTCCGCGCCAGAACGCGAGCCGCGAGCCGAGTGAAACGCGTGACGCCGGCGCTGTGGCGACGTTGCCGTCGAGGCGCGCCTCGATGCGTTGCCAGACGCGGGCCGGCGGTGCCTCGGGCGGCAATGTCGCGGTGAGAGGCATCAGCCGCTCCTGCCAGTGGCGGGTGGCCTCGCGCAGCGCCGGATGCGCCGGCAGCAGCGCCTCGAAGCGACGGCGCGCCGGACCACGCAGTGTGCCCGCCGAATAGGCGGCGGCCAGGCGATCGGCGAGCTCGGCGCGGCCGTAGTCCATTACGTCCCCCGGACCGCCGACTCGTCGCGCTGCACCGCACGCTGCAGGCAGTCCTTCAGCGACAGCAGCGCGCGCCGAACCCACGACTTCACCGAGCCGAGCGGCTGGCGCATCTGCTCGGCGACCTCGGCGTGGCTGAGACCCTGGTAGAACGCCAGCGCGAGGCTCTGGCGCTGCTGCGCGCTCAGGTGCTCCATGCACGACGCCAGCTCGCGTGCATCCGAAGCCTGGCTCAGCAGATCGAGCGGGCCCGGCGCACTGTCGGCCACGGTGTCGTACACGGAATCGTCCTCTCCATCAGCGGCGCCGTCGAAGGCACCCGAACCCTGGATCTGCGGGCGGGTCTGGTTCCGGCGCAGGCTGTCGATCGCGCGATTGCGCGCGATGCTCGTGAGCCAGGTCAGCGGTTGGCTCTGGGCAGCATCGAAACCCTTGGCCGCGCGCCAGACGTTGACATACACCTCCTGGAGGATGTCTTCCGCCTGGGCGCGGTCCCGATTGATACGCAACACCACCGCGAACAGATGCGGGCTGGTCCGCTCGTAGAGCGTGGCGAATGCCGCGCGGTCGCCGAGTCCGGCGCGGCCGAGGAGGCGGGCGAGGTCGACGCTGCGCTCGTTCCACTCCGCGGCGGGAGTGGGCAAGGCGGGTCGCTTCATACAATGAAGTCTATCGAAGACTCGAGCGGCGTCCGGCGCACCGCATGAACGACTACCTGGCGCCGCCGTGGCTCGTCGGCGGCAATGCGCAGACCATCTGGCCGGCCTTGCTCGGCCACTCGCACCGCGGCCCCCGGCCGACCTTCCGGCGCGAGCGCTGGCAGACGCCCGACGGCGACTTCATCGATGTCGACTCGCAGGGCGACGACCCGCGCGCGCCGCTCCTCGTGCTGTTCCACGGTCTCGAAGGCTCGTCGACGAGCCACTACGCGCTCGCGTTCGCCGACTGGGCGCGTGCGCACGGCTGGCGCTACGCGGTACCGCACTTCCGCGGCTGCTCGGGCGAGCTGAACCTCGCGCCGCGCGCCTACCACTCGGGTGATCACGAGGAGATCGACTGGATCCTCGCGCGCATGCGCGGCCTGCACGCTGGGCCGATCGCCGCGGTCGGCGTTTCGCTTGGTGGCAATGCGCTGCTGCGCTGGGCCGAAGAGGCCGGTGAGCAGGCGAGCGGGCGGGTGCGCGCGGTCGCGGCGGTGTCGTCGCCGATCGACCTCGCGGCCAGCGGCCATGCGATCGGCATCGGCTTCAACCGCTGGGTCTACACGCGCATGTTCCTGCGGACCATGAAGATGAAGGCGCTCGCCAAGCTGGTGCAGCACCCCGGCCTGTTCGATCGCGAGCGCCTGCTCGCGGCGCGCGATCTCTATGCGTTCGACGATGTCTTCACCGCGCCGCTGCACGGTTTTCGCAACACCGACGATTACTGGCAGCGGGGATCGGCGAAGCCGCATCTGCACCGGATCCGCCTTCCGGCGCTGGTGGTCAACGCGCGCAACGACCCATTCGTGCCGGCGAGCAGCCTGCCGGCACAGCACGAAGTCGGCGCGCATGTGCAGCTCTGGCAGCCGCGCCACGGCGGCCACGTCGGCTTCCCGGCCGGCTTCGGGCGTGGGCACGTCCACACCATGCCCGACAGGGTCATGGCCTGGATCGAACAGGCGCTCTGAGCCACACTGGTTCATGGACGAGATCGTCGAAGCGGCGTTGCGCAAGTGGCCGAACGTGCCGCACTGCTACGGCTGGCTCGGCCTCGACGCGCGCGGCCATTGGTATCTGCGCGATGAACGGGCGCAGGCCGCCGGTGCGTTTCCGGCGGTCAAGGGCAGCCTGATCGAGCACGAGAAGCTGCGCGACTTCATCGCGCGCAATTACGCACATGACGCCGCCGGCTGCTGGTACTTCCAGAACGGACCACAACGCGTGTACGTCGAACTCGACGCGGCGCCGTGGGTCTGGCGTCTGCATCCCGCGGGGGATGACGTCGCCGTGCGCAGCCACACCGACCGCGTCGCCCACATCAGCGCCGCCTTGCTCGACGAGCAAGGGCGCCTCTTCCTGGTCAGCGACGAAGGCCTCGGCATCGTCCACACGGCGGACGTCGAGCTCGCCGCACGTCTCGTCGAACGCGGCACGTGGCGCCCCGAAACGACGCGGTTCGAGGACCTGCCGGCGCGCCACGGCTACGTTCTCAGCCCTTCCGCAGCCCAGCCTTCGGCGGCTGGCCCGAGCGCCCGGGCCGACGCGCTTCAGCCGCCGTAGAACGCGTAGTCGGCTTCGTAGGCGACCGTCTGGCGCTTGCCCTTGGCGCCGGCATCGCACACCGCGGCCGGCGCGACGCCGCCCTTTGTGTTGAGGCGCTGGATGTAGCTGACGCCGGTCATCGCGCCGGCGCCCATCGCCGGGTCGGTCTTGACCAGCTGAAGCGGAATGTTGCCCGCACCGGCCGGCGCCACCGCGAGCTGCTTGCCGGTGACCTTGGAGCCGTCGCTCGCTTCCCACGTCGGGCCGGCGTAGTACTTGCCGACCGTCTTGCGGTCCTTCGCGTACAGCGTCGCGACCGGACCGACGAAGGCCCATTCGTACTGGCCGGCCATGTCCTTCTTCTCGCGGCACTCGTAGGTGATGTCGCCGACACCGGTGGCGACCATCATCATCTTCTGGCCGGCCGGCACGCGCACCGGTTCGGGAAGGGCCGCGTTGTCGACGGGCATCATCATCATGGGCGACGCGCAGGCCGACAGCAGGGCGACCGCAGCGATGGTGGCATAGGTTTTCATGAACGCTCCAGGGTTGGAAGGCAGCGACGAAGCCCTCGGCCCCGTCTGCCTGCTCCATACGTGGAAGCCGCAAGAGTGGATGCATGCGGGGCGGCGCTCGGCGCGCCGCGGACACAAAAAAGCCGGCGGACGGCCGGCCTTTCAGTCACATCGGGTCAGCGCCCGGCTGCTCGGCTCACTTCGATGCGTTCGCCATGTAGGTCACGACCGCCTTGATCTCGCCTTCGCTCGCGGTCGTCCCACCCTTGGGCGGCATCGCGCCCTTGCCCTTGATGACGGAGGCCGTCAGGCCGTCGATGCCTTGCGCGAGGCGCGGCGCCCACGCCGCCTTGTCGCCGACCTTGGGCGCACCCGCGACTCCCGCCGCATGGCAGACCTGGCAGGCTTGTGCGAACAACGCCGGCGGCGCGCCGGTCGCAGCGGCCGCGGGCGCCGCGGTGGCCGCTGTCGCCGTGGCTGCCGTCGACTTCACGCCCGCCATTGCGGTCTTCGCCGCCGCGACTGCAGCGGTTGCCGCGGCGTCGCCACCCTCGTTGACTTTCGCCGTCGAGGTGGTCGCCGGCGCTGTCTTCGGCTCGTCGAACTTGCCACCGGCCTTGTTGGCCATGTAGACCACGGCGCGCCCGATCTCGAGGTCGGTGAAGTCGCCACCACCCTGCGGGCCCATCGCGCCCTTGCCGGCGAGCGCCGAATGCAGCAGCGCGTCGTAGCCGGTCGCAATGCGTGGGCCCCAGGCCTGCAGGTCGCCGAGCTTCGGAGCGCCAGCGACGCCGGCGGTGTGGCATGCGGTGCACTGAGCTGCGAAGACCTGCT
>JBDSAB010000097.1:0-4406 GCA_039922395.1 Caldimonas sp. | reverse complement strand
ATCCCGACGATGGTCCAGGACGTCAACCCGATGGAGGCGGCGCGCCGCCGCGTGGATGCGCTTCGGCGCGGCCTGGAAACCGGCGGCGACGGTCCGGTCCGACTCGTCGAGACCCACATCTCATGGGTGCTGCTGACGCCGGCGCTGGCCTTCAAGCTGAAGAAGCCGGTGCACCTGCCGTTCGTCGATTTCACGACCCTGGCCGCGCGTCGCCGCTTCAGCGCCGAGGAACTGCGCCTGAACCGCCGTCTCGCGCCGTCGCTCTACCTCGACGTCGTCGATGTCTGCGAGGGATCGTCGGGGGCGCGGTTCGGGGGCGGTGGACGAATCGTCGACGCGGCGGTGCGGATGCGCCGATTCGCGGACGGTGCCTTGTGGACCGAGCGGCAGCGCAGCGGGAGCCTGCACGGCGCCGACATCGATGCGCTGGCCGCTCGGCTCGCCGCATTCCATCGCGACGCGCCGGTTGCGGCGGCTGCCGATCGGTTCGGCGCCCCGCTCTTGCAGGAGCAGGTGACGAACCGTCTGATTGCCGCCATCGAGGCCATGCAGGCCGAACCGGAGGCCCGGAGTCCGGCGCTCGACTGGCCCTGTCTGCGCGACTGGCTGCGCAGCCAGGGGCGGGAGCTGGACGTGCACTTCGAAGCGCGTCGGCGCGCCGGTCATGTGCGCGAGTGCCACGGCGACCTGCATCTGGCCAACATCGTGCAACTGGAGGACGGTCCGGCCGCCTTCGACGGCATCGAGTTCGATCCGGCGTTGCGCTGGATCGACGTCGTCGACGATGTTGCCTTTCTGGCGATGGATCTGATCGCGCACGGCGCGCCGGCCCACGCGCACCGGTTCCTCGACGGGTGGCTCGCGGCGACCGGCGACTACGACGGCTTGCCGGCGCTGCGCTTCTACATGGTGCGGCGGGCGCTGGTGCGGGCCTGCGTCGCGGTGCTGCGCCGTCAGGTCGGGGCCGCAGAGCCCGCGAGCTGTCGATTCGAGGACTACCTGGAGCTCGCCGCGCGCCTGGCGAGCGCCGCCGATCCCCGGCTCGCCGTCACGTGCGGGCTCCCGGGCTCGGGGAAGAGCTTCGTGTCGGGCCGGCTGGTCGAAGCGGTCGGCGCGATCCGGGTCCGCTCGGACGTCGAGCGGAAGCGCCTGTTCGGTCTGGGCGCGCGCCAATCGTCGGCGGGGCGCGTGCCGGGTGGCATCTACGATGCCGCGGCGACCGGTCGAACCTACGCTCGCCTTCTCGACGTCGCGCGGCTCGGTCTCGAATCGGGCTGGCCGGTCATCGTCGACGCGGCGTTCCTGCGGCGTGCCGAGCGGACGGCGTTTCAGGAGTTGGCGGCGTCGATGCGCGTGCCGTTCTCGATCATCGACTGCCAGGCACCGATGGACATGATGGCGCAGCGACTCGACGACCGGCAGGCGAGCGGCGCCGACCCGTCCGAAGCGGACCGCGGCGTGCTGCAGCGATTGAGCGCGGCTTGCGAACCGCTCGATCCGTCGGAGCGCGCCATGACGATCCTCGTCGAGGCAACGCGCCCGGCCGATCCTGCACGGCTCGGACACCAATGGCTGGCGCAGCGCGACCCTCCAGGATCCGTGCTGTCCGATCCGCCACCGGTGACAGAACCGGGGCTGCAGCCGGTTGCTGGCAAGGGGTTCACGCCAGAAGGCGCAGGACACTGTGGAGCGTGGCTTCCCCGACGGTGACGACGAGGCCCCACAGGAGCGCAACGGCGAGCGCGGCGCAGGCGTAACCGCCCAGCACCCACAGCCCGTCGCCGCGCAGCATGCCGAGCGCGAACAGGCTGATCGCTAACGCAGGCAGCATGTTGCCGAATGGAATCGGCAACAACAGGATCAGCGCGAGCAGGCTGCTGACTGCACCGGCCGCGCGCACGCCCGTCGGGGAGAGCAGGCGGGTCAGCCGGGGTCTGAACAGGCCGCGCCGACCGACCAGCCAGCCTGCCAGGCGCCGCATCGACGGTGCCATCGCGGCCTTCGGCAAGGTTCGGTCGCGCAGGGACTGGGGCAGCCATGGCGGCGACCCGAGCGCGAGCTGGGTCGTCAACAGCAGCAGCGGCGTGCCGAGGATCGCGGACGTGCCGGGCGGCATCGGCAGGATGTTCGGCACGGCGAACAGCAGGACCAGGGCCGCCGGGGCCTGTCGGCCGAACGCATCGAGAAGTTCCGCGATCGACACCGGATGGCTCTCGGAACGCGCCGCGAGTCGCAACAGGGCCAGCGCCATGCGGCTGTTCTCCTTCATGGCGGGGCGGTTCCGGCGGGTCCGCGCGCGCGGTGAAAGCGGTGTTTCGCGAATTCCGCCGCGGTCAGGTAGGCCAGGGTCAGCGCGGTGACGAGCGCCAGCACGGGCCAGTCGAGCGCGACGAAGCCGAACGCAGCCGCGGCCGGCAGGAACGGCACCGCCACGGCGATGCAGACGACCGCGAGGCTGGTCACCGCGAGCGCCGCCGACGGACGATCGCGCCATGCGGGCCGAGTGCTGCGGATCACGAAGATGACCAGGATCTGCGTGGCCATCGACTGGATGAACCAGGCGGACTGGAAGACCGCGGCCGGTGTGTGCATCACGAAGTAGAGCAGCGCGAATGCGAGCAGGTCGAACGCCGAGCTGAGCAGGCCGAACGACAGCATGAAGCTGCGCACCAGCCCGCTGTCCCATCGGCGCGGCGCCAGCAGATCGACGTCGTCGACCCGGTCGGTCGGAATGGGCAGCTCCGACAGGTCGTACAGGAAGTTGTTCAGCAGGATCTGCACCGGCCGCATCGGCAGGAACGGCAGGAACAGCGAGGCAGCCGCCATGCTGAGCATGTTGCCGAAGTTCGAGCTCGTCGCCATCAGCACGTATTTGTTGACGTTGATCAGCGTCCGGCGACCTTCGCGAATGCCGTCGCGCAGCACGGCCAGGTCGTGCCGCAGCAGGACCAGGTCGGCAGCCTGCTTCGCGACGTCGACCGCCGAATCCACCGAGATGCCGACATCGGCGCAATGCAGCGGCGGTGCATCGTTGATGCCGTCGCCGAGGTAGCCGACGACGTGGCCATTCGCCTGCAGGGCGCGGACGACGCGGCTCTTCTGCTCCGGCGTGACCCGGCAGAACAGGTTGGCGCGCGCTGCCGCGGCGCGGAGTCCGGCATCGTCGAGGAGCGCGATCTGGGTGCCGACGAGCACGCTGTCGACCGGGATCTGCAGCGCCTCGCATAGATGCCGCGTCACCGCCTCGTTGTCGCCGGTGACGATCTTGACGGCGACGCCGTGCTCGGCCAGCGAGGCCAGCGCGGCCGCCGTCGATTGCTTGGGAGGATCGGCGAACGCGACGAACCCGGCGAACGCGAAGTCGTGCTCGTCGCTCGCCGACACGTCGGTGTTGGCGTCGTCGATGCGACGGGTCGCCACGCCGAGCAGGCGCAGGCCCTGCGCGCCGAGGGTCTCGAACAGCCCGGCGACCTCGGCCCGCGCCGGGGCGTCGAGCGGCCGCGGGCCGGCCGGGGTGTCGAGCGAACTGCTGAGGCGCAGGATGTCTTCCGGGGCGATCTGGACAAACAGCATCGATCGCGACAGTGCTGTCAGGTCCGGCTGTGCGTTCCGGACGTGCCGCGCTCGGGGTGCGACTGGCGCATCGCCTCCATCGCCGGCCCGAGTCCTGTTCCGGGGTGCGACGGCCGCTGCGCTCGACACCGCCGGCATCAAGCAGGGCGAAGGCGACAAGTGGGTGAAGGTGTGGAGCATCAAGATGGGCGTCGACGGGGGATTCGAGGGCGGACTGATGACCAAAGCCTACCTCGACCCCTTGGGCCAGGGCGGAACCTACTTTGGGCTCCGTACCATGCCGCAGGCGGCCTTCAACGATCAGGTCATCGCTTGGAATCGCGCCGGCTGGCGGGTTGCTACGCACGCGGTGGGTGACGCGGCGATCGACCAGGTGCTGCAGGGCTACGAGATGGCAAATGCCGACAAGGATCTGACGCAGGCCGGATGGACGATCGAGCATGCCTTCGTCAGCCGCCCGATCAGTACCCCCGCATGAAGTTTTTGAACCTGCGGCTTTCGGTTCAAGATCACCTGTACTTGGCGGCGCCGGTTTTGAACGCGAGGACGTTCTTCGGCTGATCACCATCAACTACGCGAAGCTCACTGACGAAGCCGACATCAAGGGGTCCATCGAGGCCAATAAGCTTGCGGACTTCGTGGTGCTGTCGGCCGACCTCTTTCTGGAGGGTAAGACGGTGACCCTGATCGGTTTTATGGCGGCGGTCGTGCGCCGCCGATCTTTGCGGGCGGCCGATCGCTGCCGTCATCACCAGCGCGACAGCGACCGGGGCACACGCCGCGGTTTCCTTCCTTGAGGTCTATCCAACACCTGCCCTCAGACCGCTGTCATG